>CAINWZ010000037.1 GCA_903854725.1 uncultured Bacteroidota bacterium | reverse complement strand
GCAGTCACTAACATCAAACTATTATTAACGTGTTTGTTAATGTTGGCTTCGATAGGAGCTAAGCCTACAGCACATTTCTCATTAAAGCTTACGCAGCCATCTCCAATTAATCGAGCGCTGTGTAAGTAATTGTATATCATGACGGGCTTGAATACATTTAATTCAAAATGACCCATTGAGCCTCCAATATTAATAGCTACATCATTGCCCATTACTTGTGCAGCAATCATGGTAAGTGCTTCGCTTTGCGTAGGGTTTACTTTTCCTGGCATGATAGAAGATCCTGGTTCGTTATCTGGTATAAAAAGTTCACCAATACCACTTCTTGGTCCTGAAGATAACATACGCACATCATTCGCAATCTTCATTAAACTTACTGCCACTGTTTTTAAAGCACCATGCGATTCAACAATAGCATCGTGTGCAGCTAAGGCTTCAAATTTATTTTCGGCAGTGATAAATGGCAGCCCTGTTAATGTAGCAATATGCTTGGCAACATTTTCTGAATAACCTTTTGGCGTGTTGATGCCCGTGCCTACTGCAGTGCCACCTAGTGCTAACTCACTTAAATGCGCAAGGGTATTGTTAATGGCTTTTAAACCATGTTTCAATTGACTTACATATCCACTTATTTCTTGACCCAATGTTAAAGGGGTTGCATCCATAAAATGGGTACGACCTATTTTAACTATTTGCATAAATTCCTTACTCTTTGCTTCTAAAGTATTTTTTAAAGCAGTGATACCAGGAATGGTCGTTTGTGTTAAAATTTGATAGGCTGCAATATGCATCGCAGTAGGAAAGGTGTCGTTAGAAGATTGAGATTTATTTACGTCGTCGTTGGGGTGTAAGAATTTTTCTTTATCACTTAAACTTCCACCTTTAATGACATGCGCACGGTAAGCAATTACTTCATTTAAATTCATATTGCTTTGCGTACCACTTCCTGTTTGCCATACTACTAATGGAAATTGATCATCTAATTTGCCAGCAATAATTTCATCACATACTTGGCCAATTAAATCGGATTTTTCTTTAGGTAAAACACCCGCATCTAAATTAGTTAAGGCAGCTGCTTTTTTTAAATATGCGAATGCTTTAATAATTTCCTTAGGCATTCTATTAATATCCTGCGCTATTTTAAAGTTGTCAATACTTCTTTGTGTTTGAGCACCCCAATAAACATTGGCAGGTACTTTTACTTCACCCATCGTATCTTTCTCTATTCTGTATTCCATAACGTCAAATTTGGTAATGCAAAGGTAAGAAAGGTGTGATTAATTCCCTTTGAATTCGGGCTTTCTTTTCTCTATAAATGCGGTGATGCCTTCTTTAGCGTCATGCGTTGTAAAGCATTCGCCAAATAGTTTAGCTTCTATGTCATAGCCATTTTCAGCTTCATTCCAAGCAGCGTTTACCGCTTTAATGGAATTGGCCACCGATAAAGGTGCTTTTTCATGACATACTCTTAATATCGAGAAAGCTTTGTCTAATAATTCAGTTTGAGGAACCACATAATTCACTAATCCATAATTCATGGCTTGAGTGGCATTAATGGTTTTACCTGTAATGACTAATTCCATGGCACGTCCTTTGCCCACTCTTTGGGTGAGCCTTTGTGATCCACCATAACCCACCATAATTCCTAAGTTCACTTCTGGTTGTCCAAATACAGCACTTTCAGAAGCTATAATAAAATGACAAGCCATGGCTAATTCGCAGCCACCCCCTAATGCAAATCCATTGACACAAGCAATCACTGGTTTGGGTGAATGTTCTATTTTAAAAAACACATCCTGTCCTCTTTTAGCAAGGGCAGTAGCATCTGCTTTAGATAAGGATTCAAATTCTTTCACATCGGCGCCTGCCACAAAACTTTTTAATCCTGCACCCGTTATCACTACACTTTTAATTTCTGGAAATTTATATACTCTATCCATGACCGCATCTAAGTCCTTCATGACTTGTTGGTTCAATGCGTTTAATTTGTCAGGACGATTAATGGTAATGATCAGTGTGTGATCTTCCATTTTGGTAAACAAAGTTTGAAAGGATGACATAGTAGCAATTTTATAATTTTAAAAAAGCAGTTTATTGATGATTGGTAGCGACCCATTCTTTTATATAGGTTGCAATATCTGCCGTGTTTGTGCCAGGTGCAAATAAAGTGCCAATACCCATTTCGCGTAATTTAATACTGTCTTGTTCTGGAATAATACCACCTCCTGTTAATAATACATTGGTTAATCCTTTTTCTTGCATGAGTTGGTATACTTTTGGAAACACAGTCATGTGTGCGCCCGATAAAATACTAATACCAATGGCATCTACATCTTCTTGTAAAGCAGCTTGCACCACCATTTCAGGGCTTTGACGTAGGCCGGTGTATATTACTTCCATGCCTGCATCTCTTAGGGCAGTAGCAATAATTTTAGCACCACGGTCATGTCCGTCTAATCCTACTTTTGCTACTAATACTCTAATGGGTTTCATTGCTATTAAGTTACATTATTTTCCTGAAAGTAATTGCAAACTATGTTCAATTCTTGCAATCGTATCGGGTATTTCTATGGCTTCAATAATATCAAAAACACCTGGGCCAAATTTACCACCTACTAGCATAATTCTTAGGGGTAGTAATAAATCGCCTGGTTTTATTTCATGACTTGCGGCCAATGCTTTAAAATTTGCTTCTAAGTCGGCAGCTAAAGGCTTTCCGCTCATTTCTTTCAATGATTGGGCAAGTGCTGTAAAAAAAGCAAGTTTCTTCTCTTCCCATTTTGGTAAAATGGCTGCGGTATCTATAGTAGTAGGCGACGTGAAAAAGAAACTACTTTGGGTAATGAAGTCGGCTAGTAAATGACAACGATCTTTTACGAGGCCAATGACTTTAATTAAATAGGAGCGCTCGTGTATTTCAATTTTTTCATGATCAAAAAATGGTTGTAATAAATTGGCTAAAATAGTGTTGTCTGTTTTCTTAATCCATTCCTGGTTGAACCACTTTGCCTTCTCATAATCAAATTTTGCACCGCCTTTATGCACTCTTTCTAAATCAAAAGCTGCAATTAATTCTTCTATCGTGAATATTTCTTTATCGCTTCCATCATTCCAGCCTAACATAGCTAAGAAATTAATAAAGGCTTCAGGTAAAAATCCTTTTTCTTTAAATCCAACAGTGGTTTCTTTTGTGTTAGGGTCGTTCCAATCCATGGCAAATACGGGAAAGCCTAAACGTTCTCCATCACGCTTACTTAGTTTACCACTACCTTCTGGTTTTAATATTAAAGGTAAGTGTGCCCATTTTGGCATATTTTCTAGGCCAAATAAATATTTCCATAATAATATATGTACCGGCGCGCTCGGTAGCCACTCTTCGCCTCTAAAGGCATGTGTGATTTTCATTAAATAATCATCCACCACCACCGCTAAATGATAGGTTGGCATGCCGTCTGCTTTTAATAATACTTTATCATCCACAGTGCTCACATCAAAACGAACTTCGCCTCTTATTACATCTGTAAATACCACTTCTTCTTCATCAGGTATTTTTATTCGAATGACATGGGGTGTATTTTTTTTCAATAATTCACTCACTTCATTCTCAGACAATGAAATTGAATTTTTCATTTCCATTCTATGGGCACGACTATATTGAAAATTAGGTAGCTGCTTTCTTTTTTCGTCTAAATCTTCTGGTGTATCAAATGCATAATAAGCAAATCCTTTTTCAATTAAAATATTTGCGTATTGTGTATAAATTGCTTTTCGCTCACTTTGTCTATAAGGGCCATAGGGTCCACCATGAACCGGGCTTTCGTCGGGCGTGAGTCCGCACCATTGTAAAGTGTCTATAATATATTGTTCAGCACCGGGTACAAAACGTGATTGATCGGTGTCTTCTATTCTTAAAATAAATTCCCCGCCATGATGCTTTGCAAATAAATAATTGAATAATACGGTCCTTACCCCGCCTAAGTGTAAGCCGCCTGTTGGGGAGGGTGCAAACCTTACTCTAACCTTTGAATCCATGCTCTTTTTTATTTATACAAAGATAATATTCAAATGGGCAAAAGAACTATTTATCTTTGGGTATGTATTTGGTAAAAACACCTTTTTGGCTGCGGGCATTATACCCTGGTTGTACCTGGAAAATTCCAAGTAAAGAAAAGGTTATTTATTTAAGTTTTGACGATGGGCCGCATCCAGAAGCCACTCCGTTTGTATTGGCTCAATTAAAAAAGTACAATGCCAAAGCAACCTTTTTTTGCATTGGGAAAAATGTAGCGGCGCATCATTCTATTTATGATCAAATTATACAGGAGGAGCATGCAGTGGGCAATCACACTTATGATCATGTAAATGGATGGAAAACAGATACGGCTTCTTATTTGGATAATATTAAAACTGCTTCACATTTAATTTCCTCCAATTTATTTCGGCCGCCCTATGGAAGAATTAGTAGAGCGCAATTAAAAGCAATTGCAGCCGATAAAACTATGCCGCAACAAATAATGATGTGGGATGTTTTGAGTGGAGATTTTGATGTTGCATTATCTCCAGCAAAATGCACGCGTAATGTAATTAGAAATGTAAAACCAGGTTCTATTATTGTTTTTCACGATAGTGCTAAAGCATTCGAAAGATTGCAAGTTGCTTTACCTGCAACACTTGAATATTTTACTCAATTGGGCTATCGTTTTGAGTCTATTAAGTGATCCAATTTACTTTCCTATTAAGCAAAAAAAAGGCCAAGGTAGAAACCCCAGCCGTATAATCCGTACCCTATAAAAAACAAAGTTTACTGTCTGTACTAATAAGACCATTGTTGTCTACATAGCTAAAACGAGTTATTATGGGGTTTATTATGTAAAACGTAAAAAATAGCTTTTTTTTGTATTATGCGATTCATAGATACTCATGCTCATCTCTATTCAGACCCTATTAAAGAAAATTTAGCGGGGATATTAAAAAATGCTTTTGATAATAGTATTGATACTATTATAATGCCTGCTATTGATAGTTCTACTTTGGCATCCATGTTGGAAGTAGAAGCAGCCTATCCAAAAAATTGTATGGCCATGATAGGATTACATCCTTGCTCCGTGAAAGAAAATGTTTTAGAGGAGTTGGCGGTGGTGGAACAACAATTACAAAAAAGAAAATTTATTGCTATTGGTGAAATTGGTTTAGACTTTTATTGGGATAAAACTTTTACTTCACAACAGCAAGATGCTTTTACTACTCAAATGCAATGGGCTTTGGAGTACAAATTACCTATTGCTATTCATACACGTAATGCCATGGGGGAGACTATTGAAGCTGTAAAGCCTTTTGCTAAAAAAGGTTTGCGTGGTATTTTTCATTGCTTTAGTGGAAGTAAAGAATCGGCGCAGCAAATTATTGATATGGGTTTTCATTTAGGTTTAGGTGGCGTGCTTACTTATAAAAATGCAGGTGTGGCCGAAGCTATTAAAGACATTCCCATGGAGTGGTTGGTATTGGAAACGGATGCACCTTATTTATCGCCTGTGCCTTATCGTGGCAAAAGCAATGAGCCTTCTTATATGATTCAAGTGGCTATGAAGTTGGCGGAAATTAAAAATATTCCTTTGCATGAGGTTGCGCAGATGACTACGAAAAATGCCCAGGGGGTGTTTGGGATT
>CAINWZ010000036.1 GCA_903854725.1 uncultured Bacteroidota bacterium | reverse complement strand
GGTCAACACTATATCGATCCTATTCAATATTTTTTGGGCAAAGATGAAACGAGTCCTATCTCTGTAGAAGTTGATGCAGAACAACAACATCCAGATGCTTGTGGTACTTTTAGAAAATTAACTTTCACCTATGAAGATGGTAGTAAAATTATTTTAGATGGAGAGGCTAAGGATCCAGGTGCTGCTTATATTGAGGGGCCTAAAGGAAAACTTTTCAAGGGCTTTGTTTCGGACATTCCGAATTTAAAAGAAAAGTTAGCCATGATGCCAGACCCTGCTCCTCAAGTCACTGATTTTTTAGAATCGGTAAGAGAAAGAACTCCTTTTGCATTAAATGAATCGAATGGTTTTAGATCTTGTACTATTATTAATATGGGTAAAATGGCATTACAATTAGGAAGAAACTTAAAGTTTAATCCTGTTACCCAAGAATTTATTAATGACGAGGAGGCCAACAGATTAATTAATCCAGCAATGCGTTCTCCATGGGTGATTTAATACATTAAAATTATAAAATCCTAAAATTTAATTCGAAAACCGATTTATATCTTATTTAAAAATTGTTACAATGAAAAAACTTTTTTCTTATATACTTATCTTGTTGTTAGTGGGAACACAGCTAACAGCTCAACAAGCATCTGTAAAAAATACTATCAATAGTTTCCCTTACCAGCATCCTTCTGAAACCGAAGCTGCTATTACTTCTATGCATACATGGGGCCATAGCGAATGGAAGCAATTAATACACTTGCTTAATAATGATTCCTTAAAACTAAAGCCTACATACGCTTTAAACGCTTATGTAAATGATGCTTGTTTAAATGTTGAATTAAAAAAACAATTAGCTGAAAATTTATCAAGTGTTTATGGAAGTGCTAAAACTTTTTACGCACGTGAATTTATTATTAAACAATTGTCTTTATTAGGTGATGATGCTGCAATAAAGTTGCTGACTAAATTATTAAAAGATGGAAATTTTGCGGGTAATGCAGCAAGAGCACTAGCAAGTATTCATTCACCTGCTGCTAAGCTTGCGTTAACCAAGGCACTTAAATCATCTTCTGAAGAAAATACAAAACATATACAAGCCGCTTTAGATAATTTCAATTTTAAATTACCAGAAATAAAAGTAGCTAGCGCTGAAAAAAAAGCTGCAAAAACCAATACTCAACAATTATTGGATTTGCAAGATAGAATGGAAAAAGCTACTAACAGATTAGAAAAAAGAAATGTATTACATGAGGCTTCCTTAATTCCAGGCTTTGCAAGTTTTATGATGGTGAGTAGATCATTGAATGATGAAACTATTAATAAAGAAGCAGCTGTAATTCTAGCTCGCTTGGCATTAGCTGATAAAAATATAAGAGGGCCAGAAGTAAGAGCTAGCTTGGAAAAAGCAATAGGCCTTATACGTGGAAATGCATACCCTCCGCATGGTCTAGGCCCAACAGCCGTGATGTCAGAAATTGTTGGCGTGGATAGTCCATTATTAATATCTAAGCTAAAACAACATTTAATAAACTTATCTTATGACAATGGCTTTATAAATTTATTTAATGGAAAAGATTTAACAGGATGGAAAGGTTTGGTAGCCAACCCTATTGCGCGAAGTAAGATGACAGACTCTGCTTTAAAAGCTGCAGAGCAAGTAGCCAATGAGAAAATGAAAAACGACTGGGTTGCAAAAGACGGGCTATTGGTATTTACTGGACATGGTGAAAATTTAGCTACAGAAAAAAAATATGGTGATTTTGAAATGTTTGTAGATTGGAAAATTACGGAGAAAGGTGATGCAGGCATTTATTTAAGGGGTAGTCCTCAAGTTCAAATATGGGATACAAGCAGAAGAGAGGTTGGCGCTCAAGTAGGCTCAGGCGGATTATATAATAATCAAAAAAATCAAAGCAAGCCTTTAGTGGTTGCAGATAACAAAATTGGAGAGTGGAACAATTTTCATATTATTATGAAAGGCGCTCAAGTAACTGTTTATTTGAATGGCGTGCTAGTAACCGATAATGTTACATTAGAAAATTATTGGGATCGTACTATGCCCATTTTTAATAAAGAGCAAATTGAATTACAAGCACATGGTACGTATGTAGCCTATCGAAATATTTATTTGAGAGAAATACCTTCCGAAGAGCCTGCAACACTGTCTGTTGAAGAAAAAAATCAAGGCTTTGTCTCTTTATTTGATGGCACTAATTTGGATCAATGGACAGGAGATAAAGCTAGTTACTTATTAGAAGAAGGCGTTGTTGTGGTGATCCCTGAAAAAGGAGATGCCGGAAACTTATATACTAAAGAAGAATTCGCTGATTTTATTTATCGATTCGATTTTCAATTAACCCCTGGTGCTAACAATGGCATTGGTGTCCATGCGCCTTTAGAAGGTGACGCTGCTTATGTTGGTATTGAAATACAGGTAATGGATAATGATGCTGATAAATACAAAGCTTTACAGCCTTATCAATATCATGGTTCTGTATATGGCGTTATTCCTGCTAAAAAAGGGTATTTAAAGCCAATGGGCGAATGGAATCAAGAAGAAATAATGGTAAAAGGTACACAAATTAAGGTAACACTTAATGGCACTGTGATTGTAGAAGGTGATTATGCAGCTGCTTCCAAAAACGGAACCATGGACCATAAAGAACACCCAGGGCTTTTAAGAACCACGGGCCATTTAGGATTCTTAGGACATGGAGAAGTAGTAAGATTTAAAAATATGCGTGTAAAAGTTTTAGAAGAAGAGAAGAAAAAGAAAAAGAAGAAATAAAATATGCTCACTACTTGATAGAATAAGATTACATAAAAAAGCCCCCCCGATATTCGGGGGGGCTTTTTAGTATTCAGCTATTACTAGCTAATGATTTATTAAACTGATTAGTTAAATAAGTATCTAACTCCAATTTGTAACTGCCAACGTGAAGCAATACTTGAAGAAGGTTGGTAAGGTCTTGTAAGAACCGCTTTGTTCGTTTGGTTAACATAAGGGAAAATATATACTGGTGTTTTACCATCAGCATCAATTTTACTAAACGTTAAAGGAGTAGTTGAGGTTGGAATATAAAAAACTCCCCAATCTTTATTTAACAAGTTTGTTAAGTTATAAATATCTGCAGTTAAACGAATAGTATGTTTGTTTTTACCAGCAGTAAATTTAATGTCTTGTGTAAAGTTTAAATCTAATTTATGTATCCAAGGTAAAACCAAAGCATTTCTTTCAGCAAATTCTCCTCTGTGTGCAGATAAATAAGGACTATTCGTAATGAAAGTATTTAATTGGTTCCATAATTCATTTCCGTTTCTTGTATCAGTATAAACAACACCATTCACTGTAACAGGGTTAGCATTCACTAACTTAATTTGTGAAGGGTCTTTAGGAATAAACATTAAATCATTATAAGAAATACCATCACCGTTTACGTCACCACTTACATAATAAGAAGTAGTATAGTTAGGAGCGCCTTCATATACTAAACCAACAGATGACAATAGGTTTTTAGAAAATTCTTTCTTGTACACCATACTAGCAATAATTCTGTGTGGTAAATAGTTATTAGAAAAACCAGCTACAAATTCATTAGGATTAGCAGATGTTGTTTTAGAACCCCACATAGTTGCTGCGGTAGAACCAGTAACAGCTGCATCATATGCAACTTGTCTTGTATAGGCTGCAGTTGCAATAAAGTTTCTAGTTACTTTTTGAATTTGTAAAGTTCCTGTAGCAGCATAACCCGCATTTGAATTGGTCATGTATATTGCATTACCAATTGTTGGATTGCCTGCTGTTGCTTTAACAGTACTTCCAGCAACCATTTGAGCACCACCATAAGGATAAGAAGAAGTATAAGGGAATCTCCAACGACCATCGCTTAAGCGAACTAAACCAGTTGAAGGAAGCGCAATATTTTGAAATACAGAGGCATGCAATTGCTTTGTATAGGTTCCTTCTGCTGTTACTGTCCAACCATTTCCTAATTTTTTATCTGCCGCTAAAGTAGATTTAAATACTTGAGGAAATTTATAATTAGGATCTGTTACGTTAATAGAATAAGAAGTAGCTAAGCCAGCAGTTGCTTGTGGTCTGTATGCGTTCACATCTGGGTTAAACATACTAGTTGCATTAGATAAAGATCCAAACAAGGCCATACCAGAGTTAGAAGCTTGGTTAGATAACCATACAAAAGGAGGAGCACCTTGGAATAAACCAGCACCGCCACGAATTTGTAAAGTTTGGTCACCATTTACATCATAGTTAAATCCAACTCTTGGAGAAATTTGTATTGCTGTACTTGGTTGAGAACCTGTATTCGCATGCGTACTTTGGTAGAAATGAGTTAAAGTATCTACTACTGGATTGTATAAGAATGTATTGTAGAAATTGGTATAATCTGCTCTTACACCATAAGTAATAGTTAATTTATCTGTAGCTCTGTATTTATCTTGAATGAAGAAACCTGCTTCAAAATCTTTTGGACCTACTAATGGGAATGCACCACCGCCTAAAGTATAAGATAAATTATACAAAGGAGATGCTTTAGTTCCATTAGCAGATGCATAGAAATCGGCTAAGCTATTAAAACGGAAAACACCCTCATAGTTTGGAGAGAATCCGTTTAAATATTTTTTATAAGAAGATTGAGTTCCTACAGTAATCTCGTGGTTACCTGCGTAAAGAGATAAGATATCATTAAATTGAAATACATCGGTATTTAATTTATTGCCGTAAGTATATAACTCATAACCAAAAGAAGTAAATGGTTTACTACTTGAGAAAGTACCTGTACCATCTAAGATATCCACCATTGGAAATTCTTTCTCAGACAATGCATTTCTGTAATCTCTTAAAGCAGTATATCCAACTTGTAATTTATTGCTCATTTTGTTAGAGAACTTAGTATTCAACTCAGCAATAAATACATGCGCATTATTGTTGATTTGGTAACCTGCACCATAAAATGGTAAGGCTGTTGCACCAGCAGCTCTTGATCCAACTGATCCACTATTAGAAGGAGGTTGATCACTAGAAGATTGTAAATAGCTATACTTAAAAGTAAATGTATTATTCTCGTCCATATTCCAATCTATCTTCGCAGTTAAACGTTTAGATTTAGCAGCATATGAATATCCTTGGTATGCACCTGGATCATAATTGTATTTAGATATTAAAAACGCTTTTAAGGCATCTAAGTCTGCAGCGTTTGCAGCAGAAATAGTTGAACCATTAGCAGGTGCTGAAGAAGTTGCAGCTACCCATGTTGTTGCTGGGAAAGTTTTTGCCTCTTGCTCACCATTGATAAAATAGAATAATTTATTTTTAATTAAAGCACCGCCCACTGTGAAACCTTTTAAATCATAAGTGAAGTCTTGCTTAGGTACAACGATTGTATTTGGTGAAGCACCTACTTCGTATCCTTGTAAATCTTTGCTTTTGTAATATTGATAAACAGATCCCATAGCAGTATTCGCACCACTACGAGATACAGAGTTTACATTACCTCCAACGAATCCACCTTGACGAACATCAAATGGAGAAGTGTTAACTTGAATTTGCTCAATCGCATCTAATGAAACAGCTTGTGCACCAGTTTGACCACCGATATCTCCTGATAATCCAAATGAGTTATTAAAGTTGGCACCATCCACTGTGATATTGTTCAACTGAGAACTTTGACCACCAAAAGACATACCGTTATAGGTAGGTGTCAATTTAATGATGTCTTTATAAGAACGAGAAATAGTAGGCAAACTTGTGATTTGATTTCTATTAAAAGTTTCTTGAGAACCCGTTCTTGAGTTACTAAAAATTTTATCTTGACTAGTTGATTTAACCACTACTTCTTTCAAAGTATTAGAAGCTTCCACTAATTTAAAGTTTGCTTTATATGCTTGACCTAATAAAAGGGTAACATCATTTTGTTGGTCCTTTTTGAAGCCTACATAAGAAACTTCAATTAAGTAAGGGCCTCCAATTTTTAAGTTGGTTAAGTTGTATCTACCATCGTTACGAGTAGTAGTTACATATTTAGTACCAGTAGGTTGGTGGGTTGCTGTAACTGAAACGCCAGCTAATCCAGCAGGACCATTTGTAACCAAACCTTGTATTTCAGCAGTTGTCTCTTGTGCGTTTACTTTAATAATGGATATTAAAATTACTAACATCACAGATAACGCTTGTTTTAAAACACTTTTCATTTTGTAAGGTATTATTGTTTATGAGGGCAAAATTAAACTAAAACTTGTGAATTACGAACACTTGTCATTAACATTCCATTAACGAAAAAAGATCTGTTGATACCACTTCAAAAAGTTGGTAATTAGTTAAAAAATAATGTATTTTATAACTAATTGAAAATCAATAATATAATGGATTTGTGTAAAAACTAACCTAATGAGTTTTCTTGATATAATACACAGATTATCAAGTTGTTAAGCATTAAAACAAGTGCATTTTACAAATCTAACAAATACTGTAAAAAACCCATGAAAATAGGGCGTATTTTTTAGTTTTCTAAGGCCAACAAATGATCGAAAATTTGGGCACTTAAAGAATTGGGTCCTTCAGGGCTAAAATTTTGCTCATCTAGCCTCACAACGGGGATAATTCTTTTAGTAGAGCTAGTGATAAAAACCTCTTTGGCTTGCTTCATTTCTGATAAGCTAATATCTCGTTGTTCGAGTTGTAAATGATGGGTTGCCGCAACTTCTATAATATTTTTTCTAGTAATTCCTTTTAACATATTTCGAGAAGGAGTCACAATGGTATTATTCTGCGTGACCATAAAAATATTTGACCTAGGGCACTCACTTACACTATCATTAGTATAATATAAAATATCATCTCCTCCTAAACTCTTCATCCAAGGTTGTAAATGAATGGCCATTAAATAGTCAGTAGTTTTTACTTCGGCTAATTGTCTTTGATACAAATAACTTACTAATTGAATGCCTTTGTTAGTCATTTGAGCAGGAGGTGCATCCAGCGCTTGTTGAATAATAATGAGATGAGGCTTGGTGATAGTATAGCCATCAGGTGCATCACCACCCGCAATTAGTAATCTTATTCCTGAAAAAGGAATATTGTTTTTTTCAATGAGTGCTGCTACAATTTTTTTAATTTCTTCTTTTGTTTGTTCAATAGGCAAGCGCATTATTTGCGAAGAATTAAATAAACGATCTAAATGCGCATCTATAAATAATGGTTTATTATTGGCTACTCTTAAATAATCAAAAATGCCATAACCCCTTTGTACTAATAAATCTGAAACAGGCACACCTGCATTTTCTAAAAGTAAAATTTCGTTTTGGGCAAAGCAGTGTACAGGTTTCAATACAATTCGAATTTAAAATTTGGAAATAAATAAACCAGAGCTCCTCAAAAGTAGTAAATTTAGGTAATCATACATGAATCAATTTTTTGACAATATCAATAAGGCAGGAGAAGCAGAGAAACCTTCTAAAAAAAAGCCCATATACCCTGTGAATAAGGATTTGCGAGCCTATTTGTTAAGATATGGAAGGGAAGTAAAATTACCCGTAACCTATCAAGATTTGCAACGATACACTTATTCCATTCCTTTAAAAGATAAGAAAGGAAATGAAAGTAGTTGGGGTAAACTTTCTTTTGACATGAAAGAATGGGAATACTTAAGAGAAGGCTTGGTGAAAATTTATGCTATTTTAAAAACAGAAGGGGATACTACTATTATTAACCATCTAGATGTTGCAAGAATAGATTTTTGTTATTTTGGAAATAGTCAACCTTTTAGAATTAGGATTGTCAATAAATTTAATGACAACTACGATCACTATTATATAAAGCAAGCTGATGCGAGTAGAATTTATGGATTAGAGTTGGAGCATTTATTATCCCCTAATCGTATTAGTTATTTTACCCATCAAGCCACTTTAGTAGAAGAACATATACCCGGAATTCCGGGAGATATTTTTATAACAGACCATCTTAAAGATCCTAATACCAATTTAATTAGACTCGCTAAAGAATTTGTAAAATTTAATGAACGCTGTTTTGTCCAATTATTAGGTGATATGCGTTCTTATAATTTTGTAGTAAATATAATTCCAGATATTGAAGATTTTCAGTACCGCATAAGGGCCATTGATTTTGATCAACAGTCTTATGAAGGAAGAAAAAATTTATACTTGCCGCAGTTTTTTAAAGAGAATAAAGCATTTGTAGATCTTGTCACCAAACATTTAGATAAAGAATCTATTGCACAATATCAGGCAGAAGAAAGAACCATGATGACCTTTCGTTTAGCCTCTGCCAGGTATCGAATGAATGATCTTTTTGATATTATGTGTGCTGATACTATTTCTGTACCTGAAAAAATTGAAAGCCTAAAAGTAGCACTCACAATGCATTTCAAAGAGCCCTCCACTTATAATAAGGCAAAAACGATGGGGCAGGTTGTAAAAAGGCACTTAAAACAAACACTGCAAAAAAACTTGTTATTAATTCCCAAAACAAGCAAAAGAAATAGCGACTAGGCGTTGACGAGGTCACTCTTTCATAGGCAGTTTTACTTAGAAGTATCCTACTATTATTTTTCTACCTGATTTTTATTATTTAAGTAAGCATCTACTTATGATTACAATCATTTATTTTCAAAAACACATGCGCTACTTTTCACTTTTAATAATAGGCTCAAAATTATTTTAAGTATTAAGTATGGCTACATTTAAATCTGGCGCACAGCTTTCGGAACAATCAATTACAATTTGGAGAATTATTCAATTTACTAGTTGGCTTGGAGGTGCTTTTATTTTATACAGTCTATTATTTTTCCCTTCTTTAGGTATATTATTATTTTGGAATGTACTTATTCCTATTGCCCCGTTTATTTTCGTAGTAGCTGTGGGAATTTGGAGAAATATTTGTCCACTAGCCACTACTAATTTATTGCCTAGGCATTTAGGTTTATCTAAAAGAAAAAAATTAACTACTAAACAAATTGGTTTGTTTAATATCATTGCCACTTTTGCTTTATTTATAATTGTTCCGCTTCGTCATTCTTTATTTAATAATAGTGGTCTCGCTACGGCCATACTCATTATTAGTATGGCTTCGATTGGTATTACCTTAGGTTTTTTTTACGAATGGAAAAGTGCATGGTGTTCTGGATTATGTCCTGTTCATCCTGTAGAAAAATTATATGGGGGGAATGTTTTTATATCAATGCCAAACGCCAATTGTGAAAATTGCATGAACTGTGTAATTCCGTGTCCAGATTCTACCCCTAATATAAATCCATTAAGTTCTCAAAAAACTGAATACAATAAATTAAGCGGGCTTATGATAATTGGAGGCTTGCCCGGATTTATTTGGGGATGGTTTCACGTCCCTGACTTAATAACCATTACAAGATTAGAAGATTTTTTAAGTGTCTACGAGAAACCAATGGTAGGTTTAGCCATTACGGCTATTTTATATTTTAATATAGACAGGGTTATTAAAGTTCAATATAAAAGAAAGCTTATCAGCATTTTTGCAGCAGCTGGTGTTTCTTGTTATTATTGGTTTAGACTACCTTCTTTATTTGGCTATGGCACTTACCCAGATGATGGGCTACTCATAAACTTAAGTAGCATACTTCCCCTATGGACGGTGCCTGCCATGCATATTATTAGCACAGGTTTCTTTGTCTATTGGTTAGTGATTAGAAAGCCTAATAATAAAAGCTGGGTGATTCGCCCTGAATTTGGGATAAAGAAAGCAGTGATATAAAAGAGATGGCAAGAATAGATGGCATTCAATAAAATAAAGTAAATTAGTAGACACTAAAATGTTGTGTACTAAAAACTATTGAATGCATAAACTACAAACTGCCGATTACTTAGTATTTTTTCTTTATTTTATTGTCATCAGTTCATATGGCTATTATATTTATCAAAAAAAGAAATCGGCAACTACTAGCTCGACCGATTTTTTCTTAGCGGAAGGTTCTCTTACATGGTGGGCCATAGGCGCATCTTTAATTGCTTCCAATATATCTGCAGAACATTTTATTGGTATGTCAGGCTCAGGCTTTGCACTTGGTTTAGCTATTTCAACCTATGAGTGGATGTCCGCATTTACTTTAATATTAGTGGCTGTTTTTATCTTGCCCATTTATTTAAAGAATAAGATTTTTACGATGCCGCAGTTTCTTTCTAAAAGATACAACGATACGGTAAGTACCATCATGGCAGTTTTTTGGTTATTGGTATATGTATTTGTAAACTTAACTTCTATAATTTATTTAGGTGCCTTGGCGATATCCTCCATTTCAAACATAAGTTTTGAAATAAGTATTCTTGGGCTTAGTATTTTTGCCATTATTGTAACATTAGGCGGGATGAAAGTCATTGGATACACCGATGTCATACAAGTTATTGTATTAATTTTTGGAGGATTGGTTACGACCTATTTAGCTATTTCATTATTATCAGAACATTATGGATATGGGGGAAATATTTTAAAAGGACTTGCTGTTTTAAAAAGAGAAGCGCCTACTCATTTTCATATGATTTTTGATAAGTCACATAAATATTATCCAGAATTACCTGGTCTTTCTGTTTTAATTGGTGGCATGCTCATTAATAATTTAGCTTATTGGGGTTGTAATCAATATATCGTACAAAGGGCGCTGGGAGCCGATTTGGTAACGGCACGCAAGGGCATTTTATTTGCAGCTTTTTTAAAATTATTAATTCCTATCATCGCAGTACTTCCTGGAATTGCCATGTATGTATTATACCATAATGGAATGTTTCAAACAGAAATGTCCGATGCAACTGGTGTATTAAAACCAGATCATGCCTATCCTACTTTAATGAATTTGTTACCTCCAGGTTTAAAAGGGGTTGCTTTTGCAGCACTCACTGCAGCCATTGTTGCATCACTTGCAGGAAAAGCAAATAGTATCTCCACCATTTTTTCTTTAGACATTTATAAAAAATATATTAATAAAGAAGCTAGTGAAAAAAAATTAGTGCGTATGGGAAGTTGGGTAGTTATTGTGAGTATGGTTATTGCAGCATTGGTAGCACCTGCATTACGTTCACTCGATCAGGCTTATCAGTTTATTCAAGAATATGTAGGCTTTATTTCTCCTGGTGTATTGGCTATCTTTTTATTGGGTTTCTTCTGGAAAAAGACAACTTCCGCTGCTGCACTAGCCGGGGCCTTGTTAACTATTCCAACCTCAACGGTTTTAAAATTTTTACCCAATTGGACAAATAATGCATTCCCTAATTATCCTTTTTTAGATCGCATGACTATTACTTTTGTCTTTGTAGTGGTTATTATGGTCATCATAAGTTTATCAAACCCTAAGAAACAAAACAATGCAAATGCCATTGAAGTTGATATAGCTATGTTTAAGGTTTCTCCAGGTTTTATAGTGTCTTCGGTTATCATTACAGGTATACTAGCTGCCTTATATACTGTGTTTTGGTAATGAAAATAGCTATCTTATGCCTTTCTTTGATAGTGTAGGATACAGGACCTTCCTATAAATTAGGACATAAAAAATTGTAATATTTATAAAAAAAGACGATTTTTAATACATCAAAAGTTGAAAAGTAAAAAATAGACTATGTCAAATAACAATCCGCTAGCAAGTTTAGATGTTTGGGAGAAAGATATTTTAAATAGATACCCAGACCCAGCTGCCATTGCTACTAATAAAGAAACGGAAGCCTTTAGAAATTATGCAGCAGAGGAAAGAGATACAGTGAAAGAATTTTATAGATTAAATCATGCTTATCAATCTTATGATTTTGTATTACGTAAAAAAACAGATTTTTTACAATTCAATAAAAAAGAAATGCCCATTTGGAATGCATTTGATTTTTTAAATGAGCTAGTAGACGATTCTGATCCAGATACCGACCTGGATCAAATGCAGCACTTATTACAAACTTCCGAAGCAATAAGAAATGATGGTCATCCTGATTGGATGGTATTAGTGGGTTTAATACATGATATGGGAAAGGTATTGTGTTTGTTCGGAGAACCACAATGGTCAGTGGTAGGTGACACTTTCCCAGTAGGTTGTGCTTATTCAGATAAAATTGTCTATCCAGAGTTTTTTAAAAACAATCCGGATTATGATCACGAAATATACAGTCAAAAATTTGGTGTGTATGCGCCTAATTGTGGCTTGAAAAATGTACATATGTCATGGGGCCACGATGAATATGTTTATCATATGATGAAAGATTATTTACCAGAAGAAGGATTATATATGTTGCGCTATCATTCGTTTTATGCACAACACCGTGAAAATGCCTATGCACATTTAATGGATGAGCATGATCATGAAATGTTTAAATGGGTAAAATTATTTAACCCTTATGATTTGTATTCAAAAAATCCTAATCAAAAAAGCTGGGAAGAATTACAACCTTATTATAAAGCCTTGGTAAAAAAATATTTACCTGAAAATTTGAAGTTCTAGTATTGAACTTTACAATTGATGCTGCCTTAACAATAAACGCTAAGACTCCCATGCATAGTGCTCTGTAGCCGTTGCACCAATTCTTAAAAATCGATGGGCTCCAAAGAAATCTCTTTGTGCTTGTATTAAATTAGCGCTTGAATTAGCGCTACTTATTGCATTGAAAAAATTAATCGCATCTGATAAAATTGGTGCAGGTATGTTATTATTTAAAGCGGTTGTAATTATTTCAGTTGCTCCAGGTCTTGTAGTATTTATTTGAGTAATAATACTGGCCTCTAAAATAATATGTGGCGTTGTTTTTAAAATAGTAACCAATTGTTCCATAAAACTAGATTGTATAATACATCCCCTTGTCCAAATTCTAGCAATTTCACTAAGATTCAATGACCAATGGTTATTCGTAGAAAATTCATGTAGTAACCAAAAGCCTTGGTAATGGATAATTGTTTTTGCAAATAGATACGCATGCTTCAATGATTTAACGTTTATTTCAATGGGGTGCGTATTGCTTGGGTAGGTGGCTGCAAATTGAACGCGCAAATTTTTATAACTTGAAATTTGTCTTGCAAATAGAGCATTGGCAATGAGTGTGGCTGGAATCGCTTCGTTGGTTAAAGTATTGGTAGCCCAAGTGCCTGTACCCTTACTTTCAGAAGCATCAACAATTTTATCTATTAGCCATTCATCACCTTCCTTGGTATTTAAAATGCTGATGGTGCTGTTTAATAAAAAACTATCTAAGTTCTCTGCTTTCCAAGACTCGAACATTGTAGCAATTTCCGAAGGATTTTTTCCTGCGCTTTTGGCCAACTGATACATTTCAGCAAGCAATTGCATTTCGGCATATTCAATTCCATTATGTACCATTTTTACAAAATGTCCAGCCCCGCCTTTTCCAATATAGGTTGAACAAGGTTGTTGTTGATTATCCTTAGCCGCAATTTTATTTAAATATGGAGCCATCATTTCATAAGCAGCCTTGTCGCCGCTTGGCATAAAACTCGCACCATATAAGGCCCCCTGTTCGCCACCAGAAATTCCGCAACCCATAAAATGAATACCTTTTTTTGCAAAAGCTTCTACCCTTTGTTCTGTTTCTTTATAATAGGTGTTTCCTAAATCAACGATGCCATCGCCTTTATCTAATAAATTTGAAAGCTGTGCTAATACTAAATCAGTTGCTTCACCTGCTTCAATCATTAAAAATATTTTCCTAGGACTTTCTAAGGATATTATAAATGGTTCATAACTTTCGAAAGCTTGTGTATTTTTTAAAGAGGGCATACTTTCCACAAACCTTTTAGCTACTTGCTCTTCCACGCCAGCAAGTTCTCTATTAAATACGGAAACTGTTATTCCATTGCGTACAAAATTTTGTGTCAGGCTTTTCCCCATTACACCCAAGCCTATAATTCCAATTTCACTTTTTGTAACATGTGTATTTAATAATGTGTCCATGATGGTTGTAACTAGTTGCGAAGGTGTATTTGTAATTGATAATGTTAGCGCTTCTGTTGGTCTCTCTACTATTTCTAATTGAGATGGTAATAAAGTAAGGGGAAAATAATGTCCCTTTCTAGCTTTCAATCTTTCTTGAATTAGTTCCGTTGAGCCCTCTAAAAAAACAAATTTTACTTTTGAGGTATTTTTTTTTGCTAACAACTCCCGATAGGTTTCTCTTAAAGCAGAACAGGCGACAATGCAGCCAGTATTGGTAAGTTCTTTGTCAATAACGCCTTGCAATGCAATCAACCATCCTTGCCTGTCTTCCTCTGTGAGCGCCACGCCAGCAGTCATTTTATCGCGATTGGCTTTGGAATGAAAATCATCACCATCAAAAAAGGGGAGGCCCGTTTCTTGAGAGAGTTTGCTTCCAATGGTAGTTTTACCTACGCCCGCTACCCCCATTAATACAATCGCAATATTTTTATTCATGCTTCCTATATACTATTAAGACGCCACTACTTTTTTAATAGGACTTATAATTATTTATACAACTGATTAAAAAGCATTTTATAATTACTATGGGTCTGTCCTCTAAAAGTAATTTCTGGTCCATAGACAAATAATTTTCCGTTGCCCACTTTCGCTTCAAAGGCTGCAATACCATCTTGTAAATAAGATTGTCCAAAAGCCCATCCACTTCTTAATGTTTTATCAGAAGCATACCATGCTAATGGTACCACTTCTTTTCTAGCAATAGCATCTGGTAATAAATTAAATACAGGGCTTGCGCTAAAATAAACATCGGCAGTTTTATTCATACCCCAATTGGCTTTGTAGGAATTGTCTAAAGTTATTTGCATGATACTGCCTGGTATATAAAATTTTTCTCCTGGCAGTGTTTTTTCTTTACCTGACACCATTTCAACTAAGGCATTACGAACGGGTACATTCAAGTGATAAGCGAGGTTCGCGCTTGATCCTATGGTAATGATCGTACCACCACTTTGTAAAAAACTATTTAAAGCAGGAATTGATTTTTCTGTAGTAATTTTTCCAAGGGTTGCTTGATATGCTTCAGGAATATCTTCTTTCTTCGGCTCTCTTTCTTCATAAGGAGAAGC
>CAINWZ010000035.1 GCA_903854725.1 uncultured Bacteroidota bacterium | reverse complement strand
TAGCAACAGATCAACAAAAAAAATATTTACTCGACTTTTACTATACCGGGGATTTCACTTTACTCCATAAAAATAAAACCACTACACTTTATTCAAAAATAGATAAAGTAACTAATGGAGGGCAGACAATACAAAACTTAGGAACATTTCAATTAAAAAATAATAAGCTATTAAACAATAAATTACACTTAGAAACTTTTTTACAATATCAATGGGATGCAGCACTAGGCTTAGAGTATAGAAATTTAGCCGGTTTGAACTTAGTACATTATTTTAAAAACACTGAAAAAGAAGATTTTTTTTGGGGCGCAGGAATTTTTCTAGAAAATGAAAAATGGAATTGGTCTGCAGTAAATAATGAGTCGTTCATTAATAATGAAAAAATTATTGTTACACATCCTAAATTAAATTTAACTGCAAAATATTCTATAGTGAATCCAACAAATCATTTTGAATTTATTTTTAGAATTTTTAATCAAACTGGCAACTACCAAGATAAGCTAGTAAATAGAACTTCAATTTTTAATGAGATTCAACTACCCATAAGTAAGAAATTAAGCACCGCATTTAATATAGATTTCTTATACGACACAGCTCCTATCGTACCTATTGATCATTTTCACTATAATTATTATCAAACCTTATCTTATAGTTTCTAAATATCTCTGCTAAATAATTGGTAACTTTAAACAAGTATTAAATATTTAAAATGGCCTTTTCAAGCTGGTCGAGCAGTTATTTAGTTATTTTATTTCTAGCATCCACTATTGCTATTTGGGTAAGTGGTATTAAATTGACCAAGGCTATAGACGCAATCACCACTCATTTTGGATTAGGTGAAGCTTTTGGGGGAATGGTTTTTTTAGCTATCATAACCAACCTGCCTGAAATTGCTATTACCACTGTGGCCGCCTATCATAGAGATTATGATATTGCCATTAGTAATATACTTGGAGGCATTGCCATTCAAACAGTGGTGCTTGTTTTAATTGATATTTTTGGTGTAGGAAGAACTGCACCTTTAACGCAAAAGGGTCATTCTAAAGTTTTAATACTAGAGGGGGTGGCTTTAATTTTTATTTTAAGTGTGGTTATTATTGGCGCTCAATTTCCAAGCTCTCTTATTTTTTTTAGAACCACTCCTTTTGAATGGATGATTGTACTGATTTGGATAGGCACTATATTTTTAATTTCAAAAATGATTGATAAAAAACAAAAAGTGCAACCTGAGGAAATGATTCATCACATGAGAATGCCAAAATCTACTTTCAAAGGAAGTTTATCGAGCGCTTATATTGTATTAGCTATTGGCGCTATCATTACTTTATTTGCAGGATGGGCATTAGAAATTACAGGAGAGACTTTAGCAAATCGTTGGAATATTAGTGGTGTTATATTTGGTGGCACTATTTTAGCACTTTGTACAGCACTTCCGGAAATTTCTACGGGTATTGCTTCTGCAAAAATTCGAGATTATAATATGGCGGTGAGTGACATCTTTGGAGGTAATGCATTTTTACCGGTTTTATTTATAATGGCCTCTATAATTGGAGGCGATGCTATATTACCTAATTTGAAGCCTTCCGATATATATCTAACCACCTTGGGAATTATTTTAACAGGCATTTATATGGCTGGCATGGTCATCCATTCAAAAAAGCAAATTGGAAGAATGGGTATTGACTCCTTTATTGTGCTAATCGTTTACCTTATTGGACTTTGGGGCTTATTTAAGCTTATTTAACTTAACCCTTTTTTAGAGCTAGCTGTCTTAATCTCTTATAGGTCGGGTCAACAAATACCTCTGCTGCCTTTTATATAAATTAATCTTAAAATCTTATTCCTATTAGTATTTTTACCTATTAAATTTTATTATATGAAAAATTATTTTCGTTCCATTTTGGTTCTATTAAGTATAAGCATTTTTACCAATGGTTTAGTGGCTCAAAATAAAAGTTTTGCTGTACACCAAAACTTTTCCATTAAAAGCGCGGGAGGTTGGGATTATTTAACGGTCTACGGAAATAAATTATATGTTTCTCATGGGACACAAGTAAATATATTAGATAAAAACACGGGAGACTCTATTAGTTTTATTCCAAATACGACTGGGGTGCATGGTATTGCTTTTGACCCCATTCATCAATTAGGATTTACTAGTAATGGAAGATTAAATAATGTGTTTGCTTTTGATATTAGTAGTAATGAAGTTAAAGCAACAATTGGTACGGGGGAGAATCCTGATGCAATTATGTATGATCCTTTTTCTAAAACAATAATCACCTGTAATGGTAGAAGTAAGGATCTAACATTTATAGATGCCGCCAATTTACAAGTAATAGCAACAGTGGCAGTAGGTGGCAAACCTGAAACTGCTGTTTCAAATGAAGCAGGTAAAATATTTGTAAACGTTGAAGATAAAAATGAAATTGTTGTAATTAATGCTACCACGCACCTGGTAGAAGCACATTGGAGCATTGCCCCTATTGAATCTCCAACTGGATTAGCCATTGATTTAGTTACCAAAAGGCTTTTTGCAGGTGGTGAAAAATTATTGGGAATACTTAATGCTGAAACAGGGAAAATGGTTACTACCATTGGCATTGGAGATGGTTGCGATGGTGTTACCTTTGACAAAACCACTAAATTAATATTTACTTCTAACGGAGAAGGTACCATGAGTATTATTAAAGAAGCAGATGCGAATCAATTTAGTTTAGTGGAAAATATTCCTACCGCAAAAGGCGCAAGAACTATTGCCATTGACGAAACTACACATAAAATATATTTACCTACCGCCGATTTTGAACCCCTACCTGCAGATGCAAAACCTAATACAAGACCTAAAATGATTCAAGGGAGTTTTAAAATTTTAGTAGTTAATAATTAATCTCAGAAAAAGAACATAGAAGATGTTGAATAAAATTAATAGTACGCTACTCCTTGTGATATGTTTTTTATTGGCAAGTCAAATAAGTGCACAAGAAATACGCGGGACTGTTATTGAAAAACTTGAAGGCACTCCTTTAACGGGTGTTTCAATTAAACTAGCGGGAACCAATAAAGGAATTGTTAGTAATGAAAAAGGTGTTTTTGTAATTCAAAATGTAGCTATTGGAAATATACATCTAATAATAAGTCATACAGGCTTTGAAATAATGGATACTAGTTTTGAATATACAGGAAAAAATAGCGCCCCTTTACTAATTGGTTTAACAGCAGTAAAAGAAGAATTAGAAGAAGTGATTATTGTATCCTCTTCCAGAACCAATTCAAGAATAGAAGACATGCCTACCAAGGTTGAGATACTAGGTTCAGAAGAAGTAAAAGAAGAAAATGGAATAAAACCTGGTAATATAGCAAGCTTATTGGGCGATATTGCCGGAATTCAAATACAGCAAACCAGCGCTGCCACAGGCAATGCCGATATGCGTATTCAAGGATTACAAGGAAAATATACCCAAATATTAAGAGATGGCATGCCTTTATTTGGAGGCTACGCAGGCAGCTTTAGTATCTTACAAATACCGCCATTAGACTTACAGCAAATTGAATTGGTGAAAGGGGCTAGCTCTACTTTATACGGAGGAGGTGCCATTGCAGGCATGTTAAATTTAATTTCAAAAAAACCTAAACTAGGCAAACCTGAAAAAAGTTTGACACTTAATTACTCAAGTTTAAAAGAAACAAATTTTAATACTTTTTTTGCCGGCCGAAATGAAAGTGTTGGTTATTCACTTTATGCAGGTACCACACAACAAAAAGAAGTGGATGTTGATAAAGATGGCTTTTCAGATGTCCCTGCAGTTAAAAGTATTTTTATACACCCTAGGTTTTTTATCTATGGAAAAAATAATAGCAATCTAACTTTCGGGTATACCCTAAATTATGAAGATAGAAATGGTGGAGACATGGCTGTATTAAATGGGAAACCATCTCTCAGTCATCAATTTTTTAATCAGAATAAAACATTAAGAAATACAGTAGATGGTGTTTGGGAAAAGAAATATAGTGATGGTGGTATACTTACTGCCAAGGCTAATTATAGTATGATGAATAGAGATATTATTACCAATGTATTTGGCATGAAGGGAAAACAAGGTAGCTGGTATTCCGAATTAGCATATACTAAAAAGTATACTGTACATAATTTAGTATTGGGCATTAATTTTAATGGAGAAAATTTTACCAAACAATTACCTGATAGTAGTTTATTACCCAATGATGCTTTCACCACCCTTGGTGCCTTTATACAAGATGATTGGAGAATGAGTGATGTATTGACTTTGCAGTCAGGAATAAGACTAGATCATAATAATAACTATGGTAATTTTTTGTTGCCTAGAATGTCATTGATGTATAAAGTAAATAGTCATATAACTATGCGTATAGGTGGTGGTGCAGGTTATAAAACACCTAGTTTATTTAATTCTGAAATGGACGAAAGAGATTATCATTATTTGCAAGGATTTCTACCAGGTATTCAATCTGAAAAATCGGTTGGATTTAATTATGATGTAAATTATAAAACAAGAATAAATAATTGGGAGCTGACTTTAAACCAAACTATTTTTTCTAATGAAGTAAATCATCCTATTGTTTATAATCCAATCAAGTACTATCTTCCTCTTTATCCTGGCTATATCCCCACTGCCCCAGTGTATCAATATGCAAATGAATCTAATTCAATTAGCTCTAAAGGAATGGAGAGCTATGTGCAAGCAATGAAAGCTCCCTATGAAATTTATTTTGGGTATGTATTTACAGATGCAAAAAGAAATTATAATGGTACAAATCCCCACTTACCCTTAATTGCCAAACATAAATTTGCTACTGTATTTGCTTATGAATTTGATGAAGATTTTAAAGCAGGTATAGAATCGTCTTATACTGGCAAGCAATACTTAGACAATGGTTCTAGTACAGACCCTTACTTATTCATGGCCTTAATGATTAGATATAATATTGGCAAAGCTAGTTTTGTATTAAATTGTGAGAACTTATTTGACAAACGCCAAAACAAAAATGGCTCACTAGTTATTCCGCCTCTTACCAACCCTAGTTTCCCTGAAATATGGGCGCCCTTAGATGGCAGGGTGATTAACTTATCAATGCACCTTAAATGGTAGTGCTGTAGTTAGTCCATTTGAGGCTAGAAAATAAGAGCTTTTAAATATAAGGGTAGAAGAAAAAATTATTATATTTAATAGGCCTTATTTTTAAAACCTTAAACGATTTTCACATGAACAGTCGACGTATTTTTTTAAAAAACGCAGCATTAACTTCTGGAGCCATGATGACTTCGAATTTATTTGCCAATAGTCAAATTTTCAACACCGATACTTTACGTGTTGGCACCATTGGTGTCAATGGAATGGGATGGGCTAATACCCTTGGCGCAATATCTGTTAAAAATGTAGAAGTAGTTGCCTTATGTGATATTGATGAGTCTGTTTTAAATAAAAGAAAAGCAGAATTATTGATTAAGCAGCCAGGTGTTACAAAAATTGATACCTATAGCGATTATAGAAAGATGTTAGAAAGAAAAGATATTGATATTGTGATTGTAGGTACACCCGATCATTGGCATGCATTACAAATGATTGATGCTTGTGCAGCTGGCAAACATGTTTATGTAGAAAAACCAGCAGGAAATTCTATTGGCGAATGTAACACCATGATTGCTGCCAAAAATAGATACAATCGTATGGTGCAAGTGGGCCAATGGCAAAGAAGTCAAAAACATTTTAAAGATGCATTAGATATTGTTCATTCTGGTCAACTAGGAAATATTCGTACGACTAAGGTATGGTGTTATCAAGGATGGATGAGACCTCAACCTGTTGTAGCTAACAGTGCACCACCAGCAGGTGTTGATTATACCACTTGGTTAGGACCAGCGCCTACTCGTGAATTTAATGCAAGCCGTTTCCATTTTCATTTTAGATGGTTCTGGGATTATGCAGGAGGGTTAATGACCGATTGGGGTGTGCATTTATTAGACTATGCTATTCAAGGTATGAAAGCAGGTAATCCAAAAAGTGTAAGTGCACTTGGTGGAAAATTTGCTTACCCAGAATTGGCAGAAGAAACACCAGATACGCTTACTACTTTATATGAATTTGATAAATTCAATTTAGTTTGGGATTCTGCAATGGGCATTGACAATGGTTCTTATGGCCGTGACCATGGTATTGCCTTTATTGGTAATAATGGTACGCTGATATTAGACAGAGGTGGTTGGGAAGTGATTGAAGAAAGACAAGCAAAAAATAAAGTAGCTATCCCACTTCATAAGAGCGAAGACAATGGCGTGAATTTGCATTGGTTAAATTTCACTGATGCCATTAGAAACAATACGCCAAGCAGTTTGCATTGCCCAATTGAAGAAGGAGCACATATTGCTACCATTGCACAAATGGGTAATATTGCTTATCGTTCTGGACAAAAAGTAAACTGGGATGCTAACAAAAATATGTTTACTGATGATGCTATCAATAAAGAATATTTTACAAAAGCTTACCATAACGGATATAGCCTTCCTAAAATTTAAAATACTATAGCTTTTACAAAAAAGGTCCTCCATTTTCGGAGGACCTTTTTTGTACCTAAATATATTATTAGATAGTACTTATTTCTTAGCTGCTTTAAAATTGCCATTGGGTTGAACAAAGGTTAAAGAAAGAAGTTCCCCTTTATCATTCACTTCAAAGGTAACCGCATAGCCTGCTACTTTTTTGAAATCAAATTTATGATTGCCAACAGGCATTAATTCATATTCGGGCTGCCCTGGCACTGAAACATACAGTACATTTTCTTTTATGTAGGTTTTAAATTCCGCACCTGATAAAGTAAAAACACCTTCATATTTTTTTAAATTGTCTGCTGTTATTTCTTTAGCTGCATTGGTTCTTTTAAATTTAATAGGTGCAGGTATAGCTGGTTCAAAATTAAATAAAGAAGCCGATTCTATATCTCCTTTTAAGCCTGTATTAAATTGAAAACGTATAGGGCTCTTATCTGCTGTATCAATACCCTCGTTGGTATCAAAGGGTCTAAAAATATCGTAATGAAATTGCTCCATCCACCAATTTTGATTCTTTAATTTAGCAAACAAGGAATCGCCCTTTTGAAATATTTCAAATTTTCCATAAGCATCATTCGTATACAATCCAACATATTCACTTAACGAGTGTGAGGGCTTGGTATCCTTCACTTGGTTACTAGTACTTGCTTTCTCGGCTTCTTTTGCTTTTTCTTTCGCCTTTGCTTTTGCTTTTAACATGTCTGCGTTCCAATCAAAATACTTTAATCCTAATACTCTGTCTGTAATGGTGTTTCTTACAATAGAAGGAACACTAGAACCATTTTGATTCACTAATACTACTATACCAATACTATCGGATGGGAAAAAACTTGTGCTAGCACTAAAGCCATCAATGTTTCCACCATGCTCTACTCTATAATGCCCTTTGTAAGATGCCATCATCCAAGCAAATCCATAAGTACTAAATTGAATATCTGGTTTTTCTGTAGTAGGTGTGCCTGGCGCCATAATCATTTGAGAGCTGGTGGCTTCTGCAATATAAGAAGCTGGAATAATTTCAACGGTATCTAGTTTACCTCCATTAACCCAAACCTTCAACCACTGAGACATATCCATCACTGTGCTATTAATACTTCCTGCAGGGCCCATGCCTGCTATATCATAGTAAGGTGTTTTATGTATTATAGAATCCTTAATAACATTATAGCCTAAAGCGGGTTCTTTATAGTTGGCTAAATCTTTTACAGAGAAATTGGAATTCGTCATGCCAATTTTTGAAAATATTTTAGACTCAACATTGGACTCC
>CAINWZ010000034.1 GCA_903854725.1 uncultured Bacteroidota bacterium | reverse complement strand
TTGTTATTTTAGTGCTAATTTTCTTTGAAGCGCTTATTCATTCCCCTCGATGCCTCCGTTTACGGAGGGCATCGAGAAAATCATTAGAGGAATTATGAGTAAGTGCTAAATTTCTTATAGCACTTACTCATAATTCTCTGGGCGCATTTGAGGAAAGAACAACACATCTTGTATGGAAGGTTGGTTCAACATCATCATGCATAAGCGGTCTATTCCAATACCAATGCCAGATGTAGGTGGCATGCCATATTCTAGGGCTCTTAAAAAGTCATGATCAATAAACATGGCTTCATCATCTCCTCTTTCCATTAAAGCAACCTGGTCCTCAAATCGCTTGCGTTGATCTATTGGATCGTTTAACTCAGTGTACGCATTGGCCAATTCTTTTCCATTAACCATTAATTCAAATCTTTCAACCAAGCCTTCCTTACTGCGATGCTTTTTGGTAAGCGGACTCATTTCAATAGGATAGTCAATAATAAAAGTGGGCTGTATATATTTAGGCTCGCTTGTTGAACCAAAAATTTCATCAATTAATTTACCTTTTCCAATAGTAGGAGGAACATCAATATGTAATTTTTGACAAACCTCTCTTAAAGCTGCTTCGTCCATTCCCGTAATATCAATACCTGTATTTTCTTGAATCGCTTCTATAATACTAATGCGTCTAAAAGGAGCTTTAAAATTAATCGTTTTATCACCTACGGTTAATTCTGTTTTGCCATGTAATGTCAAAGCAATTTTTTCAAATAATTGTTCTGTGATTTCCATCATCCATAAATAATCTTTATATGCTGTGTACCATTCTAAAACAGTAAACTCTGGATTATGCGTACGATCCATTCCTTCATTTCTAAAATTTCTACTAAACTCATACACCCACTCAAAGCCGCCCACTATTAAACGCTTTAAATATAATTCATTGGCAATACGCAAATAAAAAGGAACATCTAAAGCATTGTGATGTGTTGCAAAAGGCCTAGCAGCAGCACCTCCAGGAATAGCTTGTAGCACAGGTGTATCTACTTCTAACGCCCCTCTACTATTTAAAAATTCACGAATAGTAGATACTAGCAAAGTGCGTTTTGCAAAAGTTTCTTTTACGGATGGATTTATAATTAAATCGGCATAACGTTGACGATATCTAAATTCAGGATCAGTTACTGCATCAAATACATTTCCTTCCTCATCTCTTTTAACCACAGGAAGTGGCTTTAAAGATTTCGCTAATAAAGTTAGCGTACTGGAGTGAACCGATGTCTCTCCTGTTTTAGTAATAAATACATAACCAGTTGATCCAATAATATCCCCTAGGTCCATTCCGTTTTTAGTAATAACATCCCAGTAGGATTTATCTTCGTCTGGACAAATTTCATCCCTCTTAATATAGAGCTGTATAATTCCTTTATCGTCTTGTATTTTAACAAATAGCACTTTCCCCTTATCATTCACACTCATAATTCTTCCAGCTACGCAAACCGATGCATATTTTTCTTTATTCTCTTCTGTGTAGTTTTCCTTGATATCATTAGAATAATGAGATACGGGGTACAAAGGGGCAGGATAGGGATTGATGCCCGCTGCCTCTAATTGTTGTAATTTTTCACGTCTTATAATTTCCTGTTCTGATAGCGATTGACTCATTGATAATATATTATTACTGCAAAAGTAAAACTTAGCAGTCAATTAACGAAAGAAGCCTTTGTCTACCTCCTGGTGGCTTAAAGTAATAAGGTCACCGGGTTTCATGTCTTTAATAGTAAAAGCACCCATTTGTGCCCGAATTAATCTTAAGACTGGAAAGTTAACAGTAGCAAACATTTTACGTACCTGTCTATTCTTGCCCTCTGTTAATTGAATCTCTACCCAAGAAGTAGGACTATTTTTTCTAAACCTAATAGGAGGGTTTCTCTCAGGAACGGCCGGGTTGGCGTCTAACAGACTTAATAAGGCAGGCTGTGTTGTATACTTAACGCCATCCAAATTAATAGAGACACCCTTGGTGAGCAGTTCTATAGCTTCCATAGTTATAATACCTTCAACTTGCACCCAATAAATTCTTTTGTGTTCAAAACTTGGATGCAATAATTGATGATTCATTTTGGTATCGTTTGTCAAAAACAATAAACCTTCACTATCATAATCTAATCGACCCACAGGATAGACATCTTTAGGAACATCCATAATATCCTTCAAGCACAATTTATTATCTGTCGCAGTGAATTGAGATAATACTTGAAAGGGTTTATATAATAAATAGTAGTTGATACTGTAATAGTTCTTTTAATAACAAAGTCCCCCTGAATGCTCAAGAGGACCTCGTATATAGATGGGTTAGTAAGTACGGGAATTAGATTCCCTTCACAATATTAAATATACTTTTTTCTAATTCAAAAAATATTTTAAACAAATTTATTGACGTTATCCACAATTAGGCTATTTAAGGAAGTATTTAAAAATATATTTTATAAGATTTTTATGGATAAATAAATAAATGTTGCAACATTTTATAAAAAATTATATTGCTGAAACATTTATGAATAAAGGCTTTCAGCAAAACTATTTTTTATCTATTTGTATATTCATTACTTCATCCATGGTATAAATTGTATAAAATACTCGCCCCATTTTATAGAGAAAAGCGTTAAAAAGATTTTTTTACAAAAAAGGCTCCCTACCTTTGATTTAGGCCAAAAACATACTTATGAAGCTTTCTGCACCCGTTTCGGTTAAATGGTTAGCTACCTTAACCTCCTCTGAATTATTAGGTAATACTTCTTTAGAAATTACTGGAGTAAATGAAATTCATCAAGTTGAAATGGGTGATATCGTGTTTGTAGATCATCCTAAATATTATAATACCTGTTTACATAGTGCTGCTACATGCATTATTATTAATAATAAAGAAGTGGAGATACCAGAAGGCAAGGCATTATTATTTTGTGCAGATCCATTTGAAGCCTATTTAAAAATTGTAAAGCACTTTAAACCATTGAAACTAAGTGATAAAGCCATTGATGATGATGCGATTATTGGCGAGGGTACTGTGATAATGCCACATGTATTTATAGGCGCTAATGTACAAATTGGAAAGAATTGTTTGATTTATCCTAACGTAACAATACTAGCAGACACTATTATAGGAGACGAGGTAATCATTCAAGCTGGCACAGTGATTGGCAGTGATGCCTTTTATTATAATTCAAAAAAGAATCGTGAAGCTTGGTATAAAAAACTATTGAGTTGCGGAAGGGTTATTATTGAAAACAAGGTAGAAATTGGTGCTTGTTGCACTGTAGACAGAGGCGTGAGTGGAGATACTATTATTGGCATGGGAACCAAGATTGATAATATGGTTCATATTGGACATGATACCCAAATTGAAGCCAATTGTTTATTTGCTGCCCAAGTGGGCATTGCAGGTGGTGTAAAAATAAAATCGGGGGTTACTATATGGGGTCAAGCAGGTGTCAATAAAACATTAACCATTGGAGAAAATGCAGTGGTTTTATCGCAAGCTGCCGTTTTATCTAGTATCGAGGGCAATAAAGTGTATATGGGATTTCCTGCCGAAGATGCTTCTATAAAAAGAAGAGAGTTGGTATGGATTAGACGTATCCCTGCTCTTTGGAAAAAAATAATGGAACAAGGATAGTTACTAAAAAAAGCGGCAGTTAGATCTATAAACTATGTAAATCAGTTAATTCGGCACAAACCCTTTTAATAGTAGTAACTATACTACGATACTTAAATTCAGGGAAGGCTTTTAAAAATTTCTGATTATTAAAATATACCAAGGCCTGCGCTGTTGCTGCTGTTTCCTTGGTGAGCAAAGGTGTTTTCCCCGTAAATAAACTCTTGATGGCTTCTAGTCTCCAAACAATAGCCGCTAATAAAGGCGTTACTTTTTTATAAGGGGGTCTTTTATTATAAGCCGTTGCTATTTGTGTGAATACCGTTTTATAGGTTAGATTTTCAGCACTAATAATATATCGCTGCCCGGTAATATTACTTTCCATTAATAATTGCATTGCCTCTACCACATCTAATACATCCACAAATCCACTTATGCCTTTGGTAAACCAAGGAAATTCGTCATAACCCGATTTAAAAATTTCTGAAGAACCTTTATTCCAATCCCCAGCACCAAAAATGATCACTGGATTGACAATAGCAATATGTAAACCTTCGGCCATACCTCTCCATACTTCTATTTCTGCTAAGTATTTAGATTTACCATAAACACTATTACTCGTTTCTGGCGTCCAATTCATTGTTTCATCAATTGGCTCGTCTTCTCTAATACGACCTAGTGCGGCAACAGAACTTACAAAAACCAATTTCTGTACTTTTTTATCCAAGCAAATATTAACCACATTAGCGGTGCCTTCTTGATTGGCTTTTATCATTTCTTCGCTTTTGCTAGGCGAAAAAGATACAATGGCAGCACAATGATAAACATGCGTTGCACCTTCCATAGCCTCGGCTAAAGCAGTAACATCTAACAAATCACCTGCAACCCATTTTACTTTTTCTGCACCTTCAAATACAGGCGCTTTATGGCGATATAAGGCCGTTACCGATTTTCCTTTTGATAATAAAGATTTTATTAAATGAGAACCCACTAGTCCGCTAGCGCCTGTTACAAAAATCATGGGCTATTTTTTGTCTTTTAACAATTTTGAAATGTCTTGCTTGAGTTGTTCAATTTCAAGTGACTTTAATCCATCATAAATTTTACCTCTTACTTTTCCTTCTCTATCAATTAATGCGAAGAACTGCGTATGAATAAACTGATCTTCTATTTTTTCAACATTATTTTTGGGGTCGTCTAATAAATAAGAGCCACGTGCCATCAGGTATAAGCTATCTTTTCTTCCCGTTAAAAATATCCATTTTTTAGTGTCAACACCCAAAGAGTCTGCGTATCTTTTTAATACGGGGACCGAGTCTGTGCCTGGATTACAGGTATGTGATACAATTTGAAAATCGGATTCATTTTTATAAATCGCATAAATATCTTTCATGTTGGTATTTAACTTAGGGCAGATGCCTTTACAAGTGGTGAAAAAATATTCAACAACTGTTATTTTGTTAAGCAATTCCTTATCACTAAAAGCATTACCATCCTGATTGGTAAAATGAAAAGGCTGTACATAGCTTAAAATAGGTAATTGTACTTTCCAATTATTGGTTCCCTTGAATAAGAAATAAAAAAATGCTGCCAATAACAAGGAGAAAAATAAAATATAGTAAAGAAATTTTTTAGACATGCGGCATTCGTTTTGGACCCTAAAGGTAATATTATTTTAGGGCAAATAGGTGTTCAGGCAATAACAGGTATAGTTCTACAAATTGAAAATAATTGGATTATCTTTGTTGTATGTTTAAAAAATGGAATTGGGATGCTATTGGTATCGGGGCTTCACTAGCCTGTGCAATTCATTGTGCCTTATTGCCATTATTTTTTAGCAGTTTACCCCTTTTAGGCATTAATGTATTACACAATACGCGCTTTGAATTGGGAATGATTTTACTTTCTTTTGCGATTGGCGCCTATTCTTTATACCATGGCTATAAAAAGCACCATCATTCTTATGGACCCATTATTTTATTTAGCCTTGGTATTGGGCTTATGTTAAGTAGAATGGTGTTTAGAAATATTGAAATAGTACTTTTATTTCCTGCTGCATTTTTTATCATTATTGCGCATGTTACCAATCATACGCGTTGCAGAGTGCATAATCATGCTCACGCTGACGACTGTAATCACTAAAGAAAGGCCTAGGAAAGATTATAACTAACTTCTCCGTCTTTTTCGTCTTTGATTTGAATACCCATATCTATTAATTGATTTCTAATTTTATCGCTGGTAGCAAAATCTTTACGAGATTTAGCGTCTTTGCGAATTTCAATTAATAATTGAATCACTCCATGTAATTGAGCTTGGTTGGCCCCTTTAATAACCTTAAGGCCTAATATATTTTCGATGAAAATGGTTAACTGCGCTTGAGTATGAATCCAAGTGTTGCCAGCAATAGCGTCAGCAGCAATGTGTTTGTCTTTTAAGGAATTAATAATAGGTGCTATTTCAAACAAATTAGCCACCACTTTCGCAGTATTTAAATCGTCATCCATAAATTCACCTAGTTCATTGACCCAAGTACTAAGTTGCTTGTCTATGTTTTCATCAGTCGCTTTGGTGTCTTTTGTAAAGCTTTGTGCTTTTAACCACTCATACGCTTCCATTAATCTTTTAAGCGCTTTTTCAGAGGCTTGTAAGGCTTCATTGCTAAAATCGAGCGTACCGCGATATTGACTTTGTAAAATAAAGAACCTTACCGTCATAGGACTATAGGCTTGCGTTAAAATTGGATGACTACCGTCAAACAATTCGCTTAGCTTAACTACATTATTATAACTCTTGCCCATTTTACGGCCATTTATAGTAATCATATTATTATGCACCCAATAACGTGCAGGCATTTCATGATTACAAACTGTACTTTGTGCAATTTCACATTCATGATGCGGAAATTGTAAATCCATCCCGCCACCATGGATATCAAATTTTTTGCCTAAATATTTTGTGGCCATCGCTGAACATTCAATGTGCCAGCCCGGAAACCCTTCCCCCCAGGGGCTTTGCCAACGCATAATATGTTCTGCTGGTGCTTTTTTCCATAAAGCAAAATCTACTTTATTTTTTTTCTCGTCTTGATTGTCTAGTTCACGTGTGGTATCTAATTGATCTTCTAAATTACGTCCACTTAATATTCCATAAGGTTGATTCTTTTTTGAATAGACATCATTATACTTAATAACATCAAAATAAACAGATCCATTGGCTTCATATGCAAACCCATCTGCGATTATTTTTTTTATCATTTCTATTTGCTCTACAATATGGCCAGTGGCAGTAGGTTCAATGCTTGGAGGTAAATTATTAAATTGCTCCATCGCCCAATGATACAAGTGCGTATACTTTTGCACTAGTTCCATGGGTTCCAACTTTTCTAAAATAGCCTTAGTTGCAATTTTATCTTCAGCTTGTTTTCCTTCTTCTTCAAAATGTCCTGCGTCAGTAATATTTCTTACATACCTTACTTTATACCCTTGGTGAACTAGATATCTATACAAAACATCGAATGTAATAAATGGACGTGCATGCCCTAAATGACTTTCACCACTTACCGTAGGACCGCAAACATACATGCCTACATAAGGTGCATTGAGCGGTTCAAATATTTCCTTTTGACGGGATAGTGAATTGTATAATTTAAGTGGCATAGTGCGTATTGCCTCAAAGATATTTTATTTTAAATTAAATAGGATAAATCTTCTGTAAAATAAGCGAGCTTACTTCTTTAAAAGAAGGTCGGCCATGATCATATGATGGTCGCTTAAATTTTCATCTATCGACTCCCATGCCTTAATTTCCCATGCACTATTGGCTAGGATATAATCAATTCTCAAAGTGGGTGAAATACCTAAATAAGTGGCTCCAATGCCAAAGCCCTTTTCTAAAAAAGCATCCTGCCAGTTTGCTTTGATGATTTTATAGGTATAAGAGCTGGGAACATCATTAAAATCGCCTGTAATAATTGCCGGATATTTTGTGGTAGAAAGGTGTTCCTGGACAATGGATGCCTGTACGGCTCTTTCCATAAAGGAGTTGCGCATTTTTCTTAACACCCCTCTTTTCCCCTTTAAGGAAATGGAATTAGAAAGAGTT
>CAINWZ010000033.1 GCA_903854725.1 uncultured Bacteroidota bacterium | reverse complement strand
TTGGACCAACCAAAATACTGGAGAAACTAAAAATAGCTTTGGTATTATTACCACTGAAGCCAATGGCTTAATGAGTAAGATTCACAATGTCAAAAAAAGAATGCCCACCATTTTAGAAGAAGATGCAGCCAATGCTTGGGTAAATGATAATTTAAGTGGGGCTCAAATTATTGAATTAGCTAAATATCAAATAGAGGATAACAAAATGAAGGCTTATACCGTAGCAAAGAATTTCCAACAAAGCCCTACCCCTTGTGAAAAAGTAGAGTACAAAATATTCACGCCGCAAACTTTATTTTAGCGCTTTTATAATTAAGCATCTAATTATACAATTGACACCGTCTCATGCATTTCAGGAACAATTACCTCTTTGAATCCTTTCTTACGCAACCTTTCTGCAAAATGATCCTGCACTTCGGCCTCGCCATGTACTACAAATATTTGTTTCACTAAATCAGGACTTTGGCAACCTAAAAATTGCATTAAATCCTCGTAATCGGCATGCGCACTCATACTTCTGATAGAACCTACCGTAGCAATCACAGGATATTCTTCACTATATATCTTTACTACCTTAGCGCCATTCATTAATCTTCCACCCAAAGAATGTGGCTCACAATAACCTACTAATAAAATAGTATTCTTAGGATTGCTGATATTATTTTTGATATGGTGCTTTACCCTTCCCGCATCGGCCATGCCTGAAGCAGATATAATTACCTTAGGATGCAGGTCCTCGTTCAATGCTTTACTTTCTTCCACCGTCTTTATATAACGCAAGCCTTCAAAATCAAATGGATCGTCATCTACTTCTAATACTTTCTGTATTTTTTTATTAAAATATTTTGGGAACATTTTAACTACATCAGTGGCTTCAATACTTAATGGACTATCTACATACACAGGAATATGAGGTAATTTTTTTTCTAAAGACAATTGATTCAATTCAAATAATATTTCTTGCGTACGCCCAACGCTGAAAGCCGGAATAATTAAATTTCCTTTTTGTTCTACGCAAGTTTTTTCTATCCACTTTAATATGTCGTCTGGCGTGGTATGAATTAAATCGTGCAACTTGTCACCATAAGTACTTTCAATAATAATCGTATCTGCTGCAGGGAAAGTGGCAGGCGATCGTAATATCATGTCACGATATCTACCTACATCACCACTAAAAGTGAGTGTTTTGGTTTCGCCCCCTTCTTTAATTTTCAAACTTACTGCTGCACTACCAATAATATGACCTGCATCTGTAAATAGTACTTCAACTGCATCAGAAATTTTGGTAGGTTGATTGTACTCTACCATAGTTAATAACGGCAATACAATATTTACATCATCCATATCATACAAAGGCTCAATGGGAGGCAAGCCCTGCTTGGCTCTGCGCTTATTGCCATACTTGGCATCATCTCTTTGAATCATGGCAGAATCTTCCAATAAAATTTCAACTAAAGCTTTTGTGCCTGGTGTACAATAAATCAATCCCTTAAAACCTTCCTTTGCTAATTTAGGAAGTAAGCCAGAATGATCGATATGTGCGTGTGAGAGAATTACATAATTTACTTTTGTCGCATCAAAGCCAAAACTTGCATTCAGCGAATCGGTATCTCTTCCCATTCCTTGGAATAATCCACAGTCTAATAAAAAGTTTTCTCCGTTGTCTAATTGCACTAAATGTTTGGATCCAGTGACTGTGCGCGCTGCACCATGAAAGCTTATTTTCATTCGATAAATTTGTACTACTAAGTTAACCTAAATAGCAATGGCAGCTACTAAATAATCGGCTATTAAAATAAGGATACAACTTACTACCACCGATTGCGTGCCAGCTTTACCTATTTCTAAAGCACCTCCTTTTACATAATAACCAAAATAACAAGGAATAGTACTTATAATGAAAGAGAAAATAAACGACTTGTAAAATGCAATGGCAACGTAATTAGTATCGAAACCTTTTCTAATTCCCATAATAAAAATTTCAGGCGCCACTGAACCAGTGAGTCCGCCTACAAAATAGCCGCCCCAAACACCAATCACAGCCGATATTCCCACTAATATGGGTACCATGGTAAAGGAAGCTAAAATCTTAGGTAAGATTAAATAGTTCTTTGTATTGATCCCCATAATTTCAAGTGCGTCTATTTGCTCACTGATGCGCATATTTCCTAATTCACTGGCAATCTTACTTCCTACCACACCTGCTAAAACAATACTTAAAAAAGAAGGAGCAAATTCTAATAACATACCATCACGAACCACAATACCAATGGTAGTTATAGGAATTAATGGATTTACAAACTGTGCAGCAGTTTGAACTGTAATAACTGCACCTAAAAAAAAGGAGATAATAATAACAATGGGCAAGGATCCGAACCCAATATCAACACATTGTTTGATATACTCATTCCAAAACATTTTTTTGTTTTCGGCAGATGTGAACATCCCCTTTAACATTAAAAGATAGTTGCCAAAATGAGTGAAAATATTCATACCACAAAAATAGCCTATTTCTTTCTCTTTTTCATACGCTTCCACCAACTTACTCTTTGAACTTCCATGTCGGTATCCACCCTTGTTTTTAACTGTGCATCTACTACCGCCACAGTAGCCATATTGATAATATTTCTTACGCCAGAGCCAAGTTGTAATACATTCACTGGTTTCTTTAATCCTAACAAAATAGGACCAATAATATCCACTCCACCTATTTCTTTTAATAAATGGTAAGCAATATTACCTGCTGTTAAATTCGGGAATATTAACACATTCACCTGCGCATCTACTAAATCGCTAAACGGATAATTCTCTTTTAATATTTCTTTATTAAATGCCATAATTCCTTGCATTTCGCCATCTACTATCAAAGAAGGATTACGTTGTTTAATAATTCTAGTTGCCTCTGCCATCATTTGTGCTTCAGGGGTATCACTGCTTCCAAAATTCGAATAACTTAACATGGCAATTCTTGGCTCCATATTAAAATTACGTACTTCTTTTGCTACTAATAATGCAATATCAGCCAGCTCTTCTGCATTCGGATTAATATTCACCGTTGTATCCGCTAAAAATAAAGGACCCTTTTTAGTCAACAACAAATACATACCTGCAATTTTCTTGACGCCTTCTTCTGTACCTATAATATGTAATGCAGGTTTAATACCATCTGTATAATTTCTTGTTAAGCCAGACAACATTGCATCCGCTTCGCCTGTTTCCACCATCATGGCTCCAAAATAATTTTGCGTACGCATTAATTTTAAGCTCTCGTATTTATTAATGCCTTTGCGTTGTCTTTTTTGAAATAAGATAGAACCGAAAAATTCTCTTTTCTCTTCCATCTCATCACTTCTAACATCAATAATAGGTAAATCACTAATGTCAATATTATTCGCTTCTGCTATATTTTTGATTCTAGTTTCATTACCTAACAAAATAGGATAAGCAATACCATCATCGTATACGATACTTGCTGCTTTTAATATTTTAACATTTTCGGCATCAGAGAATACTAAACGTTTTGGATCACGGCGTGCTTTATTACTTATTAAACGCATTAATTGATTGTCTAAACCTAAACGCTTGTTTAATTGTAATTCATATTCGTCCCAATTAGAAATGGGCTGTTGCGCCACACCCGATGCTACTGCTGCTTTTGCCACCGCTGGCGCTAAAGTGCTTAACAATCTTGGGTCTAATGGTTTTGGAATAATATATTCTGGACCAAAACATAAGTTCTGTTGATTATAAGCCATGTTCACTGCATCAGGCACAGCCGATTTTGCTAATTCCGCTAATGCATTTACTGCCGCCAATTTCATGGCTTCATTAATTGATTTAGCACGAACATCTAATGCTCCTCTAAATATGTAAGGGAATCCTAGCACATTATTCACCTGATTAGGAAAATCAGATCTGCCCGTTGCCATGATAATATCTTTTCTTACTGCAGTAGCTGCATCATAATCAATTTCTGGATCTGGATTGGCTAAAGCAAATACAATAGGATTTTTTGGCATAGAACCTACCATCTCGGAAGTAACAATATTTCCCACACTCAACCCTAAAAACACATCGGCTGTTTTAAAAGCTTGTACCAATGTCATATTTTCTGCTTTGATTGCAAATGGTTTTCTATCTTCTCCTAAATCAGTTCTTCCTGTATGTAATACGCCATCTTTATCAAACAAAATAAAATTCTCATACTTCGCACCTAATGCAACATATAATTTAATACAAGCCATGGCGGCCGCACCTGCACCACTCACTACGAATTTTGCTTTATCAATTTTTTTCTTTTGTAATTCTAATGCATTCAACAATGCTGCACTACTAATAATCGCCGTGCCATGTTGATCATCATGCATAACAGGAATAGACATTGTCTCTTTTAACTTTTGTTCAATATAAAAACACTCTGGTGCTTTGATATCTTCCAAGTTAATGCCACCAAAAGTGGGTTCCAATGATTTTACAATGGCTACAAATTTATCTGGATCTGTTTCATTTATTTCAATATCAAAAACATCAATGTCTGCAAAAATTTTGAAAAGTACCGCCTTCCCTTCCATCACTGGCTTACTTGCTAAGGGTCCAATATTTCCTAATCCTAAAACCGCTGTTCCATTGGTAATAACACCTACTAAATTTCCTTTCGCAGTATACTTAAATACATCTGCAGGATTATTTTTTATCTCCGTACATGGAATGGCAACACCTGGGCTATACGCTAGGGATAAATCCTTTTGTGTTTTTGCTTCCTTTGTGGGAACGACTTCAATTTTACCTGGTCTGCCGCTGGCATGGTATTCTAAAGCCTGTTCTTTTCTTAGATTTTCTTTATTCGACATGTAATAAATTTATAACGAATGTTAGTTTTCAAGTTAGACAAAGCTACTGAATAAATACAAAACGAGATTTTTGTAATATATATTGTTGAAATATAGTGCTTTATGCAAATAATTGCGTGCCCAACCAGGCCATCATACCCACTCCGTTTTCAATGGCAGCTTCATCTATATTGAAATGCGGTGTATGTACATTATGTATAATACCTGCTGCTTCGTTACGTACCCCTAATCTAAAAAAGCAACCAGGTATTACTTGAGAATAGTAACCAAAATCTTCCGCACCCATGCGCTTCTCTGTTTCTTCCACATGAGCGGCTCCCATATAAACATCTGCTAATTTCCAAGCAGCTTCTGTAATTACAGGTTCGTTATCAACTGTAGGATAACCAACATCTACTCTAAAATCTATTTCAGCACCGGTTGCAATGGCCAACCCTTTTGCTTGTTGCATCATTAATTCATGTGCTTTAAAACGCCACACTTCATCCATGGCTCTAAAAGTGCCCATTAATTTTACTTCACTAGGAATTACATTAGTAGTGTTGCCTCCATGAATAGAACAAATAGATAACACGGAAGGATTTTGTGGATCACGATTGCGAGAAATAATAGTTTGCAAACTCGTAATTAATTGTGCTGCCACTAAAACAGTATCCACCGTTTGATGCGGTGTAGCAGCATGTCCTCCTGGACCTTTAATAGAAACATATAATTCATCGGCACTAGCCATAACACGTCCTTTTCTAAAACTTAATTTGCCATGATTCAAACCTGGATGAACATGCAAACCTATAATACCCTGTGGTACTGGGTTTTTCAAAGCACCGTCACGAATCATATAACTAGCCCCGCCTGGATTTTTTTCTTCACCTGGTTGAAATAATAATTTAATAGTGCCTTCGAATTCACCACGCAAAGACCATAAAATTTTTGCAGCCCCTAATAATATAGTTGTGTGCACATCGTGACCGCATGCATGCATCACTCCCTCTTTGGTAGAAATGTAGTCCACTTTATTTTCTTCAATAATTGGAAGCGCGTCCATATCTGCACGAAGTGCTATAATACGTTTGCTTGGATTTTTTCCTTCTATGATTCCTAGCACGCCCGTGGTAGCAATAACGGTAAAGGGTATCCCTATTGCTGTTAATTGTGCTTGCACATATTTGCAGGTTTCAAATTCTTGATAACTTAATTCAGGATGCGCATGTAAGTGCCTGCGCGTAGAAACGTTTTCTGCTTGATATTGCTTGGCTAATGATTTTATTTTTTCTAACAGCATGATACAAGTAAAGTTAATAATTACTTTTTACATTATCAGTAATGGAGCCACTAACGATAGCGACACCTGCACTACAACCAATACGAGTAGCACCTGCATCAATCATTAATTTAGCAGTCGCGTAATCTCGAATGCCCCCAGAAGCTTTAATTTGAACAAGCTCAGGTAAATGTTTTCTAAATAAGGCAACAGCTTCTACACTTGCTCCTTTTTCTGCGTAACCAGTAGATGTTTTTAAATAATCGATACCCGCTATTCCATAAATATCGCAACACTTAATTATTTCATCATCGGTTAATACACCTGACTCAATTATTATTTTTACTACTTTACCTTTAGATCTGATAATAGGCATGATATGATTTATCTCATCAGCAATTGCCGACCAATCGCCATTTTTGATGGCAGAGATATTCGCAACTACATCTAATTCATCGGCACCATCCACCATGGCTAAAATAATTTCAGCAATCTTTGCTTCGGTAGCACTGTATCCAAAAGGGAAACCTATAACAGTAGCCACTTTTACATCGCTACCTAGAAGTTTTTCTTTTGCCAATTTTACAAAATGGGGAGGTACGCATACTGCTGCAAAATCATATTGCTTCGCTTCGGCGCATAATTTTTCAATATCCGATACCAAACAAGTAGGTTTTAAAACAGTATGGTCTATATATTTATTAAGCGACATCTTTTCCATGACAGGCTTTGAATTTTTTTCCACTACCGCAAGGACAAGGATCATTGCGTCCTGTCTTAGGACCTACTTGAATAGGAGATTGTTTAATATCACTTGGATCGTGATATGCATTCTCTCCAGTTTCTTCGGTTCTATTAGCACTTAATTTACTCAAGTCTGTTTTTTGTTGACGCCCTTCTTTTACCGCATCTTCTAAGGGTAAATGTGCATGACATAAAAATTGAACTAATTTTTGATTGATCTCTAAATCCATTTTTCTAAACAATTCAAAGGCTTCCATTTTATAAATTACCAATGGATCTTTTTGTTCGTAAGTAGCTGTTTGTACCGATTGTTTTAAATCGTCCATTGCTCTTAAATGTTCTTTCCAAGCATCATCAATAAAGCTTAAGGCAATTGACTTCTCTGCTTGTGATGCCAATGTAGCTCCTTCTGTGCTTACATTTTTATCTAAGTTCACTAAAACATTATACGCTATTTTGCCATCACCTACTGGTACAATTACATTTTCAATATGACTTCCTTGATTTTTTCTAATGTTTTTGAATACAGGAATACTTTCTTGCATTATACTCTTTTTCTTGTACTCATAATGCGCAATCGCTTCTTGATAAACCATCTCTACTAATTCTGCATCATTTGTTGATTTAAATTGATCTGCAGTAATTTTAGTATCGAATCCCGTTTGTACAATTAAGGCTAATTTCAAAGACTCGTAATCGTTATTAATTTTATGAGAAACCACCATGCCCTCTATCACTTGATAAAACGCATTGTCTAAATCTAATGCCAATCTTTCTCCAAACAAAGCATGA
>CAINWZ010000032.1 GCA_903854725.1 uncultured Bacteroidota bacterium | reverse complement strand
CCCGTATTCCAAATTCCCAACGCCTTTACACCCAATAACGATGGGCATAATGACGGGTTTAAAATAATTGAAAACGGGTATGTTAAAAGTGTAATAAGTTTTAGGATATATACCAAAAGCGGTAAAATGGTTTTTAGTGATAATGAAAAAGCTTGGGATGGAAGATTTGCAGGCGTGATGCTAGATTCGGACGTATATATTTGGACAGCTGAATTTATAAATAAGCTTGATACTAAAGAAAATTTATCTGGAACTGTTTTATTATTAAAATAAAAATGTAAAAAAGGGTTGAATAAAAAAAGGTATATATTATTTTTATTAATTGCATTTGCGCATACTACTTCTGCGCAACAGGGGATTGTTTTATCTCAGCCTTTCGTAGCCTCGCAATTTTTGAGTCCTGCTACAGTAGGTAATGGGGTATATGAGCATCGTATTCAAAGTAATTTGAAATCGCAATTTTTAGATGGTAATAATTTATACAGAACCTTGGTATCTGGATGGGATAGTCGTTTTAAAAATTTAGATCCAGAGCAAAAAAATTATTTTGGAGTAGGAGTGCAGCTTATTTCTGATCAAGCCATGGCGGGCGTTATTAATTCTAATTATATTACTGTTGGGTTTGCTTATCATCTTTTCTTAGATGTTGAGTTGAAAAATGAACTCTCATTGGGTTTGGGACTTACCTATGGACAAACTTATTTAGATAAAAGTAAACTACGTTTTGGTGAGGGCTTTAATATAGATGGCAGTTATACCATAGGCAACTTTGATTACATAAATAATATGAAATCTTCCCCCTCTAATTTTTATGCTAATACGGGTGTTTTATTTACACATCATACAGAAACTTCTTTTTTCCAAATGGGCGGTGCTGCTTCTTTTTTATCTAGAGCTAATGTTACGTTGGACGCGCTTGATACCGCATCGGGAATGAAATTAAATAGTTTTTTAAACTTCGAAACAACTTTAAGTAATGGAAATACTTTTATGGCGCATATTTCTTACGTCAATAAAAATGGATTAAATCAAATGATTGCAGGAGGTTTATATAGTATTCCTTTTAATGATAAATCTGGCAGAACAAACCGATTGTATATTGGCTGTTTTGATCGCTTTCAAGATGCTATTATTCCTACAGTATCTATTATGATGGATAAATATACTTTTGGCTTAAGTTATGATATCTATAACAATGATTTATCTGGGGCTAAACTAAAACAAAATGGTTTTGAGATTTCACTTTCCGCTTCCTTTGGTAAAAGAAGGAATGAATGGATGCGCACTATCTTCGATTAAAAACTAATCGCACAATTTAACCACTCAGGGTCAAAGCTGGCATTGTACTTTTTATAAAAATTAATAGCTGGTTCATTCCAATCTAAAACCTGCCAATTGATGCCTACAAATTTTTTATCTTTTGCTTCCTGTAGTAATTGATCAAATAATAAACTGCCAATTTTTTTGCCGCGCATTTCTTCAGTTACTAATAAATCTTCCAAATACATTCTTTGTCCTTTCCAAGTTGAATAGCGAACATAATACAAAGCCATACCCACCACTACACCACTTACTTCGGCTACAAAGGCCCACCACACAGGGTTTTTGCCAAATCCACTTTCTTCAAAATGAGAAAGTGTAACGGTAACTTCGTCTGGGGCTTTTTCATATACGGCTAATTCTTGGATGAGTTCTAATAACCTAACACAATCTGTTTTTTTAGCACGGCGTATAATAATATCCATTAGCAGTTTTTAAAATAATTAATAATAAGTTGAATTATATTTTAGCCAATGCTTGTGCTAAATCAGCTTCTAAGTCTTCGTAATTTTCTATGCCCACACTCATTCTTATTAAGCCATCGGTTATGCCATATTTTATTCTTTCTTCTCTAGGAATGCCATAATGGGTCATACTTGCAGGATGTGATACTAATGTATCTACAGTGCCTAATGAAACTGCTCTTGTGCATATTTCTAAAGCGTCTAAAAACTTCTTACCTGCTTCAATGCCACCATTCAATTCAAAACTTATTAAAGGTGCGTGTTGCTTCATTTGTTTTTTTGCTATGGCGTGATCGGGATGACTCGTTAGTCCAGTGTAATTTACTTTTTCAATGGCTGGATGTTTGTCTAAAAAATGAGCCACTTTTGCAGTGTTGCTACAATGTCTTTCCATTCTTATTTCTAAAGTTTTCATGCCTTGTATTAATAAATAAGAATCAAATGCGTTGCTATTGCCTCCTAATAATACATGCCATTTCCAAACTTTTGTATTCATGAATTCAAGGTCTTTTCCTAATAACACACCATGTAATGCAGATCCGTGGCCATTCAAAAATTTAGTAGCAGAATGAAATACAAAATCAACGCCTAATGCAAAAGGTTGTTGCAAATAGGGAGTAGCTACTGTATTGTCTACTGAAACTTTTACACCATGCTCATGTGCGACGGTGCAAATGGCTTCTATGTCAACACACTGTAATGTAGGATTAGCAGGTGTTTCAAGATGTATTAATTTTACCCCAGGGTTTTCTTTGATTGTTTTTTGTAATAATGAGGCATCTCTAACATCTATTATTATTGTTTTAATGCCTGCTTCTGCTAAAAGCTTTTGCATTAATTCTTGCGTACCACCGTATAAAGAGAAATGAGAAATTAAAGTATCGCCTGCACTTAAATTACTCAAAAACAAAGTACTCATTGCGGCTTGCCCACTTGAATGCAATAATGCTTTTAATTGAAGTGGCTCGCCTTTTTCATTTTGTAAACCATGCGCTTCTAATGCTTCAATAGTTTGTTCTGCAGCGGCAAAAGTCGGGTTACCCCATCTTGTATATAAACGTGTTTTGTCAGTTCCTTTAAAACGCTCCATTCCTTCTTGAGTTGAATCAAATGTGAAGGTTGAAGTGGCATATATTGGCGTAGTATGTGAAAAATTATTATTCTCCGTATCTGCCGTATGTAATGTTAAAGTGCTTATTCCTTTGTACTTTTTGTTTTTCATATTTTCTTTTTTATCTCTTTCTAAAGTTACTCTTTTAATTTACTTTAATCCACCTAATACATTCTAAATCACTTTTAATAAGCCCATTTAATCCAGGAAGCTCCCCATGTAAAACCACCACCAAAGGCAGCTAATATTAAATTATCTCCCTTCTTTAGTTGTGATTCCCAATCCCACAAACAAAGTGGAATGGTTGCGGCTGTGGTGTTGCCATATTTCTGAATATTTATCATTACTTTTTCCATCGTCAATCCCATTCTATTGGCTGTAGCATCTATAATACGCAAATTAGCCTGATGCGGCACTAGCCATGCAATATCATCGCCCGTTAAATGATGTTTTTCCATTAATTCAGCACTAACATCGGCCATGCCTTTTACGGCAAATTTAAATACTGGTTGACCATCCTGAAATGCATAGTGTTCCTTCGCCATCACCGTTTCAAAGCTTGCTGGCTTTAAACTTCCACCTGCTTTTATATTTAAATATTTTCCTCCGCTTCCATCACTTTTCAAAATAGCATCTTGAAATCCTAACCCATCGGTGGTAGGCTCTAATAAAACTGCACCTGCACCATCTCCAAATATGATACAAGTTGTTCTGTCGGTATAATCAATAATAGAACTCATTTTATCTACACCCACAACGATTACTTTTTTATACCTGCCCGTTTCAATGAATGAAGCACCAGTAGTGAGTGCAAATAAAAATCCACTACATGCTGCACCTAAATCAAATCCAAATGCATTTTTGGCACCAATTTTATCACCAATTAAATTAGCGGTTGATGGAAATGCCATATCAGGAGTAACAGTGGCACAAATAATACAATCTATTTCTAAAGGATCTAATTTCTTCTTACTAATCAATTCTTCTATTGCTTTAACTGCCATATCTGAACTTGCTTTTCCTGGTTCTCTTAAAATTCTTCGTTCCGAAATTCCTGTTCTAGATTTTATCCATTCGTCGTTGGTATCCACCATTTTTTCGAGGTCGAAATTGGTCAATTTTGTTTCAGGAACATATCCTCCAACAGCAGTAATGGCAGCTCTTAAAGTAGGCATCATTGAATATCATTTATTTTAGCTTACAAATATCTGAAAATTTGGTTAAGAATTGGCTCAAATGGCCATTTTTCGTTGCTTATGTGCTAAATTTGAACACATTATGATAGCATTTCTACAAGGTCAATTTGTTCAAGTAACACCTGCCAAACTTATCGTTGATGTAGGAGGGGTAGGCTATGAAGTAAATATTAGTTTACACACTTATGAAGCCATTTCAAAAAAGGAGAAAGGGATGCTTCATACTTATCTGCATATTACCGAAAATGCACAGGTTCTTTTTGGTTTTCATGAGCAACAAGAAAAAGAATTATTCCTGCAATTAATTAGTGTTTCTGGTGTAGGAGCTAGTACCGCAAGAATGATGCTATCTGGTATGCGCCCCGATGAAATTATTCGAGCCATTGTTCAAGGCGAAGCAAGGCAATTAGAACAAATAAAAGGAATTGGAAAAAAATCGGCTGAAAGATTAGTGCTTGAATTAAGAGATAAACTTTCTAAAATGAATGTTGCAAATAATCCAGCAGGCGGATTTGCATTGACTAATAAAAATACCCCTCATCAAGATGCTGTGCAAGCACTTGTTTCTTTAGGCATTCAAAAAGCGGTAGCCGAAAAAGCAGTTGACAAAACATTGCAGTCGGATGGTGCGGAAATGAGTTTAGAATCTTTGATAAAAGCAGCGCTTAAAAACTGTTAATTTAAAACTTCAACTTTTTTTCATTGAAATTTTTGCAATCAATTTTATTGTCAGGTATTTTGCTTCTATTAGGAAGTGAAATTGCTGCGCAAACTAAAAGCTTGCAAATACCTTTTAATGATACAGTGGTCAATAAGAAAACAAAAGACTCTGTTAGGATTAAATATGGGAAGGATACTTTGCATTACACGATTAAAGATAAAAGGGGTGATTTTTTATCACAACCAAGTAATAATCCATTTGATTTAACCGATACCAGTGTAGTAAAGCGAAGAGTTGACTATGACCCTGCCACTAAATCTTATTCTATTTCGGAATTGATTGCGGGGAAAGCACAAAGAGTGCCCTCTAGCTTAACCTTTGATGAATTTTGGAAATTGAAAACCTCCAAAGATGAGCAAGCTTATTTTATGCAAAGGGCCAATTCATTGGGCACGTTGAATCGTAAAATAACTAGACCAAAGACAAAAGTATACGATAGTTATTTTGATCGTTTGTTTGGAAAAACAGGATCTGATTTGAAGGTGGATATAAAACCTGTGGGTGAAATTAATATTAAAGCAGGTTATCAAGGGCAAATAGTAGATAATCCCACTTTGCCCGAACGTGCTAGAAAAAACGGAGGATTTGATTTTGATGCCAATACTAATTTTAGTATGAATGCAAGTATCGGGGACAAATTAAAATTTCCTATCAACTTAAATTCCTTATCTAATTTAGGATTCGATAACCAAATAAAATTAAATTACAAAGGCAAGAAGGATGAGATTGTTAAAAGCATCGAGGCGGGTAATATTAATTATATTTCTAGAAGTACCTTAATACCAAGTACTCAAAATTTATTTGGGGTTAAAACACAATTACAATTCAAAAAATTATTTGTTACAGCAGCTATTGCCAATCAAAAGTCACAAAGGCAGTCGATGAATTTGCAAGGAGGGGCTTCTACGCAACGTTTTCAAAAGAGATTAGACGACTACGAAGAAAATAGACACTTTTTATTAGCACAGCATTTCAGAAAAAATTATAATAAGGCAATGAGTAATTTGCCTACAGTTAATTCACAAGCGCAAATTAAAAGAATTGAAGTTTGGGTTACGAATCGTAATGGGCAAACTACTAATGCAAGAGATGTAGTGGGTTTGGTTGATTTAGGAGAGCGTTTTCCTGGAAAAAAAGAATGGGAAGAGGTTGGAAGACGAGATACCCTTCCAGATAATGGTGCGAATCAGTTGTATTCGAAAATTATAAATAATACGTTGGCGAGAAACCCAGCAGGCGTTTCTTCTGTATTAACTTTTGCAGGCTTAAGGTCGGCAGAAGATTATGAACGCACTTTTGCTAGAAAGTTAACCGAGAATGAATATTTTTTCAATCCACAAATCGGATTTTTATCTTTAAACATTCCTTTGCAACCAGATGAAGTATTGGCGGTGGCTTATCAATATACTTATAATGGTAAGGTATATCAAGTGGGTGAATTTTCGGAAGGCATTGCGCTTGATCCTACTAAAGGAGTGCAACAAATTTTATATTTAAAATTATTAAAAGCCACTACACAAAGAACAGATTTACCTATTTGGAATTTGATGATGAAAAACGTGTATTCCTTAGATTTATTTGGCACAATTCAACAACAAGATTTTCAGTTAAATTTAATGTATGAATCACCAGGTAATGGTTTGAAAAGATATTTACCTAATTCGGATGCCAATGTAAGAGGAATTTCCTTAATTAAAATTTTAGGACTAGATAGATTAAATAATAGAAACGATCCGCAACCAGATGGACAATTTGACTATGTAGAAGGTTTTACAGTTTTATCTAAAATGGGAAGAATCGTACTCCCTTATTTAGAACCCTTTGGTGCTGACTTAGAAAAACTTGCTTATGCCAGTCCGGAAATGGCAACCATAAAAGAGAAATTTTTATACAAAGAATTGTACACTAAAATAAAAGCTGAAGCGCAAACTTTTACCAACTTAAATAGGTTTGTCATGGAAGGGCAAGTGAAAGGAAGTGCAGGTGGTTCTGAAATTAGTTTAAATGCATTCAATGTGCCTCCTGGTTCGGTAAGTGTTAGAGCGGGCGGTCAAATTTTAAGAGAAGGTGTTGATTATTTAGTGGATTATGGTTCTGGTACAGTAAGAATTATTAATCCAGGCATATTGGGATCTAATATTCCAGTAAATGTTTCCTATGAAAATAATTTAGGTTTTGGTTTTCAAGAAAGAGGCTTTAGAGCACTTCGTTTGGATTACATGCAAAGTAAAAATTTCACTTTTGGCGTATCTACTTCTAGATTAAGTGAGCGTCCTTTTTTTACAAAAACAAATTTCGGATCAGATCCAATTAAAAACTCGATGTATGGTTTTGATTTTAATTATAAATCGGAATTGCCTGGATTAACAAGGGCTTTAGATAGATTGCCTTTTTATCAAACCAAAGCAAAATCTTCTATCACCGCTTATGGAGAAGCAGCCTACTTACAACCAGGTCATGCGCAACAAATTGGTAAAGCGGGTAGTGGTGTGGTCTATTTAGACGATTTTGAATCGACAAGAACGAATATCGATTTACGTTTTCCATTTACTGCATGGGCATTGGCTTCTACGCCAATGGATCGTTTCAAAGAAGGGACTTTATCCGACAACACCGATTATAATAAAAACAGAGCAAGATTGGCTTGGTATACCATTGAGCCTACTTTGCAGGATAAGAATAGTTCCAATAATCCATTAAGTGGTAACATTAGTTTATTAAGTGATCCAAGAGTGCGTCAGGTTTTTACCAATGAATTATTCCCCAATAAGACCACTAATATTACCGATGTGCAATTGCCCACTTTTGATTTAAGTTATTATCCAAAAGATAGAGGCCCGTATAACTATAATTACGATCCTACTGAATTAGATGCCACTAAGCCAGGGAAATTTAGTAAAGACGCAGCTTCTAAAAAATGGGGGGGTATTATGCGTGCCTTAGATCAAACCGATTTTGAAACAGGCATTATTGAGTATGTAGAATTTTGGGTGCAGGATCCATTTATTAAATCGCCTGCAACAACTGGAAAATTAGTATTGAATTTAGGTAATGTAAGTGAAGATATTTTAAGGGATGGAAGACGCTTCTATGAGAATGGTATGCCTACACCTACTATTCCCGCAAGTGTGGATACATCTACTTGGGGAAGGGTGCCCACTAATCCTATTCAAGTAACGAATGCATTTAGTAATAATGCAGAGGATCGCAAATACCAGGATGTGGGTTTAGATGGATTAACAGATAGCTTAGAAATTAAGCAAAGAGCAGATATTATTGCAAAATATAATTTAACAACAGCAACCGAAGTGGGTAAGCAGTTTTTTGCCGATCCAAGTGCTGATAACTATGTATGGTATAGAGATGCAAAATTTGATGCAGGAAATGTAAATATATTAGGTAGATACAAGTACTTTAATAATCCGCAGGGAAATTCTTCTTTAGCAGGCACTAGTGAATTTAGCAGTGCGGCTACTTTATTACCAGACAATGAAGATTTAAATAGAGACAACACTTTAAATGAAACAGAAGCTTATTTTGAATATGAGATTCCATTAGAAAAAAATAAAATTAGCTCTACAAGATATGTTACAGATACTAAAAAAGTAAGTGTGACTTTGGCAGATGGTACGCCAAGTGTAGAAGATTGGTATTTATTTAGAGTGCCTATAAAATCTTATTCAAGTACTATTGGTGGCATTAGAGATTTTAAATCGATTCGTTTTTTAAGAATGTATTTAACAGGGTTTGAGGATTCTATTACATTGCGTTTTGCAAAATTAGATTTAGTGCGCAATCAGTGGAGACAATATGCAAATTATATCGACTATAATGAACAATACAATCCTTTGCCGGATGTTACAGGACTAAATACTTTGGCAGTGAGTTTGGAAGAAAATAGTAGTAGAGTGCCGGTTAACTATATAATTCCTCCTGGTATTGAGCGCGTACAATTGTTAAGCAATAATGGTGTGAATTTGCTTCAAAATGAACAAGCTTTATCATTACAATTCAAAGGATTGAAGCCAGCTGGGCGAGCAGGAGCTTCTGCTCGTGGTGTTTTTAAAACCATGAATATAGATGTTAGACGTTATGGTAAACTTTCTATGTTTTTACACGCCGAAAACATGTTGAACAGCGTTACGAAACTGAATGATGGGGACTTAACAGCAGTGATTCGTATGGGACAAGATTTTCAAAATAACTATTATGAAATACGTATTCCATTAAGAGTTACTAAAGGTGAATTAGATGGTAAAGTAGTTGCAGATTCGGTATGGCCTGCCGATAACGAATTAAATTTAAGTTTAAATGATTTGATAGCCTTGAAAATGGAAAGGGATAATAATCCATTATTAGGGGCAGGTTCTATGTATGGAAAAGATTTTGGGAGACAGCGTTATACAGTGAAAGGTTCTCCTAATTTAGGAGAAATAAGAGGCTTATTAATTGCTGTAGAAAATACAAAAGCTACTTCGGCGGTGGATGCGGAAGTTTGGATAAATGAATTAAGGTTGTCTGATTTAGATGAAAGAGGAGCCTGGGCGGCATTAGGAAGAATGGATTTAATATTAGCAGATCTAGGTAGTGTATCCGTTTCTGTAAACAATAGAACTGCAGGATTTGGAAGTGTTGAACAAAAAATGAATGAACGTTCTAAAACTGGATTAACACAATTTGATATTGCCACTAATATTGATGCAGGTAAATTATTACCTAAGCAAGTAAAAATTTCATTACCTGTATTTGCAAGTTTAAATAGGACGACTGAAAATCCAATGTTTGATCCTTTTGACAAAGATGTACTATACACCGAAAAAATAAGTAGTACTTCAGATGCAGCAAAAAGAGATTCTATAAAATCAGCATCAGTTGACCAAACAACCATAAAGACAATTAATCTGACCAATGTGCGTGTTATGCCAGGTAAGAAATCAAGCCTATTAAGTATTAGTAATTTTGATTTTAGTTATTCCTATTCTCAATTAACGCAAACTAGTCCCCTGGTTGAATTAAATCAATTGACCAAACAACGCGGCGCCATTGGCTATACTTTTAATAACAGAGTGAAAAGTATTGAGCCTTTTAAGAAAGCCTTAAAAAATGCATCACCTTGGTTTGCTTGGCTTCGAGATGTTAATTTGAGCCCTGCGCCAAGTTTAATTAGTTATAGAACAGCTTTAGATAGACAATATGGTGAATTTACGCCAAGGATAGTGGGTTCTGATGGTTCTATAGATAAAGCAGAAACTACTTTTGATAAGTACTTTACCATGAATCGTATTTTTAATATGCGTTGGCCATTTACAAGGTCGCTTAATTTTGATGCAACAGTGAATGTGAATTCAAGAATAGATGAACCTAATGGAAGATTGGATACCCAAGATAAAAAAGATTCATTAACAAGAATGTTACTAAGAGCAGGTAGAAATACATTGTACAATCAAAGGGTTTCCATTCGGTATGACTTACCTACCACCAAATTGCCATTGACGGATTGGATATTATCTAGTTATAATGTCTCTACCAATTATAATTGGATTGGTGCAGCTAGACTTCAAGAGGCTTTAGGGAATACGATTGAAAATACTTTCACACAACAAATTAATGCGCAGTTTAACTTCCTAAGCTTTTATAAGAAGTCTAAAATTATGAATGCATTGTTGTCGGATGCAAAATCTACTGGCGTTAAAGCTACAGCAGAAACGAATCCATTAGCGGCTAAAATATTAATGACCAAAGAAGAAGCTTTAGCAGGCAAAACAGGTAAGCAGCGTGATTCTACATTGAAAAAATGGAAAGAAGCAAGAAGGCTAGAGCGAATTGCACAAAGAGTGCTTAAGGCCAATGAGCCTGTGAATGTTCCAGAGGGCCTAAAACCAATTGCCAAGTTTATTACGATGTTGCAAACTGCGAATTTTGATTATACTGAAAATTATAATAGCCGACTTCCAGGTTATATGAGTGGTGTAGAATATTTAAATAATGATTTTAGCGGATTAGCGCCAGGCATAGATTACACTTTTGGTAGACAGCCCGATTCGGCCTGGTTAAATAAGCAAGAGAAAGACAATAGGTTTACTCGAAGCCCTGCTTTTAATATGATTTTTAGACAAGGCTTTGAGCAAAAAATTACAGGAAGGGTGATGTTAGAGCCTGTTAAAACCTTAATTATTGATTTGAATTTTAATAAAACTTTTATCAAAGAATATACAGAGCTATATAAGGATACCAATAATTATCAGGATGTATTGAATCCAAGCTATAATAATAAAACGCATGCTAACCCTTTATCGGCAGGTGGTTTTAATATTAGTTATATTGCCTTGAAAACTTTCTTTGACGTGCATGATCCTAATATTATTTCATCACAGTTTAAAGCTTTTGAAAGTTATAGAGAACAAATATCAATGCGAGTTGCAGCTACCAATGGTTATTGGAGTGATCCTACAATAGGAAAAAGTGCCACCGAAAAAGTAGCAGATAAAGTATATGCAGTGGGGTATGGCAAATATGCACAGGATGTTTTAATTCCTGCCTTTATTGCTGCGTATACAGGACAAGATCCTCAAAAAGTGAGTTTATTAAATCAAAATAATGCAAGTATAAGATCTAATCCATTTGCAGGCATGTTACCGAAGCCTAATTGGACAATATTATTTAATGGGTTGTCAAAAGTGCCAGTATTGTCAACCATTTTCTCGAATATTACTTTGAGCCATGGCTACAATAGTAACTTATCGATGAATAATTTCACCAGCTCTTTATTATATACCGATATTTTTAGAAGAGGGGCACCTTCCTTTAAAGATACTATTAGTGGAAACTATGTTCCTTATTTCTTAGTACCTAATATTACTATAAGTGAGAGAATGGAACCCTTGTTGGGCTTGAATTTAACAACCGTGACACAATGGTCATTGCGTTTTGAATATAAGAAGAGCAGAATTTTATCGCTAAGCTTAGTCGATTATCAGTTAAGTGAAAACAATAGTACCGAATGGGTATTTGGAACTGCTTTTCGTAAAAAAGGGGTGAAGCTGCCTTTCACCATTCCGGGTTTGAACAATAATAAATTAAGCAATGATTTAACTTTCAGATTAGACGTTTCTACTCGTGATATGTTTAATAGTAATAGCAGATTAGACCAAAGCAATGCCTATGGTACAGGTGGTCAAAAAGAAGTAACCCTTCAGCCATCTATTGATTATGTTTTAAATAGTAAGATTAATTTAAAATTCTTCTTCGATCGAAGAAAGACTACACCTTATATTTCTTCTTCCCCGCCTATTACCAATACAAGGGCAGGAGTGAATATTAGAATTGCTTTATAGGATAAATACTTTTTATGCTTTTTTAAAAGCCCACTTGAACATTATTTTCCAAGTTACTTTTTTTCCATATAGTAAAATACCTGTTCTATAAATACGACCACTTAGCCAAGTAGTAAATACGAATCCTCCTACTAAGGTTAGCATACTTAAAGCCAATTCCCAATAACTCACTGCATTTGGTACACCATAAGCGACTCTTGCCATCATGACCATAGGAGAACTAAAAGGAATAATACTTGCCCAAAAAGCGATAGGCGTATTTGGGTTTTGTGTTACCATAGTAGTAATAACATAAGAAAATATAAGTGGCATAGTGATAGGGAACATCAAGCTTTGTGCATCTTGAGGATCTTCGTTGACGGTACTACCTACTGCCGCAAAAAGGGCAGCATAAAATAAATAGCCACCAACAAAATAAAATATAAAACAACCTATTATTAGAGGCCAATTAGCCGTAGCCATAGTATGTTGAATAGTATAAATTTTAACGGCCGATTCGCTTGCTTGCATCATTCCGCCACCCATTTGTCCATTGCTTTGTTGCAAGGTGGCCACTTGTTGTTGCACATCGGCAGGTAAAAATCCGGCAGCAGCACTGGTCAAGCTAATGATTAAAATTATCCATAATAAGAACTGTGTTAAGCCTACTGCGCCTATGCCAATAATTTTTCCCATCATTAATTCAAAAGGCTTCACGCTGCTTATAATAACTTCTGCAATACGATTTGTTTTTTCTTCCATTACACCACGCATTACCATTGCACCATAAATAAACATGGTCATATAAATAAGTAAGCCACTTGCATAACCAATACCCATTGCTAAGCCTGCATTACTTTCTTTACTTGAACTTCCTTTGTCTTCGTAGGCTTTTAATTCCGCAAACTGCGAAGCTTTATGAATCGAATCCAACATATTTTGTTGAATGCCTGCATCTTGCAACATTTGATCTTCAATAGCGCGATTTATTTTATTGCTAATACTTTCTTGAAGCATCAAGCCCATTGACTTTTTAGATCTAAGTATATAATCTGTCTTAGTGTCTTTGTCAAATTTTGGCAAAATTAAAATATCAGTAAACCCTTTTTGTTGATAATTAGTAGTATCAACGTTTTCAGGGAAACTAAAATTAATTTGATTGGTATTTTTTAAGGAGTTCTTTATAAAATCATTAGGGTCTATTACAGCGATGCTTCTATGCTCCACACCTGTAATTGAAAAGTAGGTGGTTGCTGCAATAAGTCCTACAATTAATATAGGCATTAAAAAAGTGAGTATCAAAAAACGTTTATTTTTTACTCTACTAGAATATTCTCTTTGTATAATAAGCCAAGTCTTATTCATCTTAATTTTTTTTAAATATTTTGAAATGCTCTTGCACCAGCGTGAGTGCCTTCTACTAGTTTAATAAAAATGTCGTTTAAGGAAGGCAACACTTCGTTAAAGCCTATTAATTCAATTTTTTGTTCAATAATGAATTGTAATACATTATTAACTGTATGGCCTTCATTTATTTTAATTAAAAATTGAGAAGGTGTTTCTTTAATAATGGTAAAAATGGCATTGCTGGTTAAGGAAGATCCTGCATTTATTTCAATAGAGTAGATATTTTCTTTATACTGCTGTTTAATGCCAGCAACAGAGCCATCTAATATTTTCTTACCTAGGTTTACTAGTACAATATGGTCGCAAATTTCTTCAACTTGTTCCATTCGGTGGGTGCTAAATATAATGGTGGAACCTTTTTTAGCTAAAGCATAAATTTCATCCTTAATTAAATTGGCATTTAGGGGATCTAGTCCACTAAAGGGTTCATCTAAAATAATTAATTTGGGTTCATGTAAAACGGTAATGACAAATTGTAATTTTTGACTCATCCCTTTACTTAAATCTTCTACTTTTTTATGCCACCAGCTTTCCATCTCAAATTTCTTGAACCAATACTTTATTTTTTCTGTGGCTTCTGCTTTAGACATTCCTTTTAATTGTGCTAAGTATAAAGCTTGTTCTCCAATTTTCATTTTCTTATACATACCTCTTTCTTCAGGCATGTAACCAATTTTTTCAATATCTAACATGGGATTAAAGGGATTGCCCTCTAATAATATAGCACCACTATCTGGATAGAAGATACCGGTGATCATACGGAGTAAAGTAGTTTTTCCTGCTCCATTAGGGCCAAGCAATCCAAAAATACTACCTCTCTCAATATCAAAGCTAATATCATCCACCGCTTTTTGTGTGGCATAATATTTCTTTAAATTTTGTAGACTTAAAAGTGCATCCATAATTAGGAATTTATATATCAAATATAATTCCATTTTTAGCAATTTGCATTTAAATAAGTAAGGAGGGGTTTTAATGAATACTAATGGGAAAAAATAGGGGGTAGTGGTTATAAAATAACTCGAAGTGGAAAAAGATTTGGCTATCTTCGCCTTAAATTTAGCATATATGTTCAATAAGAAAACAGCCTATATTCTTCTAGCATTTACCATAACTATTGGACTTTCTAGTTGGGGTTTTTTAGTACATCGTACAATACATCAACTTGCTATTTATAGTTTGCCAGAACCTTTGCAATCATACATGCATAAAGAAATTACGAATTTGGTATCCAATTCAACAAGACCTGATATTCGAAGAAATACAGATAAAACAGAGGCGACCAAACATTTTATTGACTTAGAAGCCTATGGTCCAAATGCAGCTAATAATATGCCATTAAAATGGGAGGCTGCTGTACAACAATATTCCGAAGATACTTTACTAAAATATGGCTGGGTGCCTTACTTAATTATTGAGGAGTTAGACAAATTAACAAATGCGTTTAAGTCAAAAAACAAAGACAGTATTTTATTTTACGCTGCCGATTTGGGTCATTATATAGGAGATGCGCACGTGCCTTTACATACTTCTATTAATTATGACGGGCAACTTACGGGACAAAAAGGGTTACATAGTTTATGGGAATCATACGTGCCAGAGTTAAGAATAGATCAATATCAATTATACAATGCACATAAAGCAACTTATATTAAAAACCCAAGTGAAGCTATTTGGATGGATGTAAGAAAAGCAGCAGCCTTGGTTCCATCAATGTTGGCAATAGAAAAAGAAGTGTCTATTCAATTTAAGCCAGAAACAAAATATAAAACAGCGATGCGTTATGGTCGTGAGACAAAAGTATATACCAAGGAATTTGCCGAAGCCTATGCAAATGGATTAGGACCAACGGTTAATGCTCAATTAATTGCTTCTGCGAATATGCTTGCCGATTTTTGGTACACTGCATGGGTAAACGCAGGTAAGCCAATCTTATCTACACGTGAAATTTCTCCTACTTTATCAAATGAATTAAAATCATTTAAATTGAATCATCTAATTCAAGATGATTTATTGTTAAGTAAGAAAGAGAAGCCAGAAAATTAATTATAACAAATGGGGAATGGATATACCATATCCTACTGCAATTTGTTGTGCAAGTTTTTGACCATCCATTGCTGCGCTTACAATGCCTCCCGCATAGCCTGCTCCTTCTGCGCAAGGGTATAAGTTTTTTACTTGGGGATGCTGTAATGTTTCGGCATCTCTTGGAATACGCACTGGTGAAGAAGTTCGACTTTCTGTAGCCACGACTATTGCATCATTGGTATAATATCCTTTCATTTTTTTCCCAAATGCTTTAAAGCCTTCTTGTAATGTTCGGGTTACAAAATCGGGTAATACTTCTTGTAAGGGTGCCGATGCTAAACCAGGTAAATAACTTGCATCGGGTAAATTAGCCGATAGTTTATTGGTGCAAAAATCTATTAATCTAGCGGCTGGTGCTACTTGTAATCCTCCGCCTGCAATAAAGGCAGCTTGTTCAACTTGCTGTTGAAAGGCTAAAAGCATTAATGGATGCGGGGCATCAGTTTTTATAAAATCTTTTACAATTGAATTTGCAAATTTTTTATTTTGTTGATCTTGCTTTTTTAAATAAGTAAACGCTGTGGGAATATCTATCTGCACCACCATGCCACTATTGGCATATGGGTTATCTCTTTTACTAGGGCTCCATCCATTCACCACAATTTCACCTGGCGCGGTAGCCGCCGGAGCAATAATACCACCAGGGCACATGCAAAAACTAAATACGCCTCTTTCACTTACTTGTTCAACTAAACTATAGGAAGCTGGAGGCAAATTAGGGTCTCTTAATAAACAATGATACTGTATTGAATCAATTATAGCTTGCGGATGTTCTACTCTTACACCTAACGCAAATGGTTTTGCTTCTATTGTAATATTTTTTTCAAAAAGCAAGGTAAAAATATCTCGAGCTGAATGTCCCGTAGCTAAAATAATAGCATTGGTTTTGATTCGATCTCCATCTGCAGTAATAATTTCTTTAATTGAATCTTTTACTAAAACAAAGTCGACTAATTTTTTTTCAAAGAATACTTTGCCGCCCGATGCTTCAATTTGTGCTCGCATCGCGGTAATAATATGTGGTAATTTATTCGTGCCAATATGTGGATGCGCTTCGTATAAAATATTTTCATCAGCACCAAACTGATAAAACAATCTTAATATTTTATCAATGCTTCCTCGCTTATTACTTCTAGTATATAATTTTCCATCACTATAAGTACCTGCACCGCCTTCTCCAAAACAATAATTGCTTTCGGGGTTTACAATACCTTCTTTATTTAAGGCAGCTAAATCACGTCGGCGAGCCCTTACATCTTTCCCTCTTTCTATAATAATGGGTCTTAATCCCAATAGTATACATTCTAAGGCAGCAAATAATCCTGCAGGCCCTGCACCTATAATGACTACTTCTTTAGCATTCTTTGTAAGGATTGGAAAATGGATGGGTTCAATAAAGCGCTTAGTGGGTGCTTCGTCTATAAAAGCAATAAGGGTGAGATTGACCCAAATTTGTTGCCTACTTCGAGCATCTATCGATTTTTTGAGAATTTGATAGCCAGCAATGGAAGTTTGGGCTTTGCCAGTAATTTGACAAATGGCTTTTAAAAGACTTTGGCTATCGGCCGCTTCCGCAGGGGTGAGTCGAACTTGTATATTGCTTTGCATGGGTTAGGTTTTTATCCTAAAAAAATGCGGTTTAAAATTCAGTAGTATACCCTTGTATGGTTAGTCTACTGAAATACTATATTGATACTACTTAAAAAGGTAAATCGTCACCTGATTCATTCGCAGGTATGTCAAAATAGGTGCTAGTTTCGGTAGGGGCTTTACTGCCTCCTAATGATACTGCTTCCATACGCCAAGCGTCTAAATTAGTGATATAATTGTCCTTTCCTTCCTTGTTCCACTTAGAACCCTTTATATTAAAGAGTACTTTTACGGTATCCCCTAGGTTAAAGCGGTCAGGCATCGTCGTACGGTCCTGTACACACTGAAACTTAACATAATTAGTGATGGTTTTGCCATTGATATCGTCGGTTTTTTCAACGACAAATTCCCTTGTTTTAAAGGTCTCTTTTCTCTGAATGATTTCGTATTTGGCAATTAGTTTGCCGGTTAATTCGTAGCTCATATTGTTAATTAAGTACCCAAAGGTAGTATTTAAAGGTGAAAACAATAAAAGGAGCTTTGAAAGCAAATAAGTATTAGTTTTTGTATATAAAAATACTTCAAAAAATAAGTGGATAACTATCAATATTTAAGAAAAAGGCTATATCTTGAACGCCAGATTAGGGGGTAATGAACTTGGGGTTTGTAGGGTTTTGGGGACATGTAAAAAAAACCAAATAAAAAAGTTTTTTTTTCAACAATAAGTCGTCATATTCGCATTCCGGTTTACAATTCACTAATCCAGAATTGAAGATCAATTAAGTACCTTTTTTTTAATTATACAAAGAGCAAGATAGTAAGATGGCTAAGAGTGCAGATTTAATTTGGAGTAATTGCTTAAAGATCATTAAGGATATTGTCGAATGGCAACATTTTAAAACATGGTTCGAGCCAATTCAGCCAGTTGATTTAAAGGACAATGTTTTAATGATTCAAGTACCCAGCCAATTCTTCTACGAATACATCGAAGAGCACTATGTTAACTTATTAGCTAAGACTTTAAAGCGTGAATTAGGAAAAGAAGCGAGACTTGAGTATCGTATCATGGTGGATAGCGGAAATAACAAGAAAGGTTCAATGGATGTTCCAGCTAGTGGCATGAAGACCTATAATAACAACGAGATGAACTTCCCGTTGGTGATAGATAATCCAGTGAAAAATCCTTTTGTGATTCCTGGGTTGAAGAAAATGCAAATTGACCCTCAGTTAAACCATAATTATACATTTGATTCCTTTATTGAAGGGGATTGTAATAGGGTAGCGCGTCGTGCTGGTAAAACAGTAGCGGAGAAGCCAGGGGCTAATTCCTTCAATCCATTGGTTATTTATGGAGGTGTTGGTTTAGGAAAAACACATTTAGCGCAAGCTATAGGGAACGACGTAAAACGTATTCATCCTAATAAGGTGGTTTTATATGTAAGTTCTGAAAAATTCATTAATCAGTTCCAAGATCATAGTCGTAATAATGCCATCAATGACTTTATTCATTTTTATCAATTAATAGATGTGTTGATTATTGATGATGTTCAGTTTTTTAATAGAGCTGAAAAATCTCAAGATGCCTTTTTTGCCATTTTTAACCATTTGCACCAAAGCGGTAAACAATTGGTTTTAACTTCTGATAAAGCACCAAAAGATTTAGAAGGTTTACAAGAGCGTTTATTAAGTCGTTTCCGTTGGGGATTGAGTGCTGATATTCAAGTACCAGACTACGATACGCGTATTGAGATTTTGGAAAAGAAAATGAAGGCAGACGGTTTAGATATGCCAAAAGAAGTGGTGAAGTATGTGGCTTATAATATAAACACAAACGTAAGAGAACTAGAAGGTGCATTGATATCTTTATTAGCGCAGTCTTCTTTGAATAAAAAAGAAATTGATGTTGAATTAGCAAAGAAGGTTTTACGCAACTTTGTTAAAACAAGTAGTAAGGAAATTACCATTGATGCTATTCAAAAAATGGTATGTGAATTCTTCGAAGTGCCATATGATAAATTGTTACAAAAAACACGTAAGCGTGAAATAGTACAAGCGCGTCAAATTACGATGTACTTGGCTAAAGCCTTTACAAAGAATTCTTTGAAAACAATTGGAGAGCATTTTGGTGGACGTGATCATACCACTGTTATACATTCATGTCAAACAGTAAAGGACTTGATGGATACCGACTCTATGTTTAGAGAAAACGTAATGGAGTTGACCCAAAAAGTACAGTTGGCAGCTATGTAAGAAGCCCTTTTTAGACTTCAAATTATTAATTAACTATATTCTGGTCCGGAACGAACTTTATTTGAGTTTATTCCGGACTTTTTTTAGGTATTTAAGGCCGTAGTGCTTATTTTTGCACCCCTCGAAAGAGGTTTTGGAGGAGAGGTGGATGAGTGGCTGAAATCAGTAGTTTGCTAAACTGCCGTACGGGTTAAACTGTACCAAGGGTTCGAATCCCTTCCTCTCCGCTCTTTTAAGTTCTTAAATTTGAGTTTTTATACCGGTAAACATATTTTACAACGAAGGTTGTAAAAGGGACGAGAAATCGTTTCGGAGTTCGGGAAGTAGCGCAGTCCGGTAGCGTACCTGGTTTGGGACCAGGTGGTCGCAGGTTCGAATCCTGTCTTCCCGACGAACAAAAAAAAGCCTCTACAAGTCATTTTAAATCAATGAATTTTGTAGAGGTTTTTTATTTAATATCAAAACATACCTCATACCCTACCTTTTCATAAAAAAAGATGCCATTTAAATTAAACGGCATCTTGTGTTTTAAACTATATCTACAAACCTTCGGGGGAAGTTACATTGATTCATTTACCCTAGCTTCTTGAATTGTTTCATGAACTTGATAGGTGTGCATGAGCATTTGACCTTCTCCTGTTAATATCCATTTGATATCAAGCATTTTATATTGATGATGAATTTTTTCAAGAATATTAGAGCCCATCGAACCGTTCTTTTTTTGCTTTGCAAAATAACCATTAGATACATTAATGCTTCTTTCAAATGCACATGGATTAGATTGAATGTATTCAATAAATTGAAATAATCGATCCAATGGCTTTGATTCAATTTGTTGGAGGCTCATTTTATAAAGGTTTATTTGTGATTTTATTCATAAAGCAAACTTACTATCTCAATATAAAAGGCTTTGTAAATTTTGTAGAATAATTACTATAAACTTTTTCTGAATTATTTTATTAACAAAAACGACAAGTATATAAACTTGTACTACAAAATGATGAATAAATAGGGATCGGCCATCTAAAATCGCAGAATTAAACAAGTTGTTTCGAAACTTTCAATTTCCTATTTTGATAGGAGATGTTAATTTTTAATCTATTTAAGTTATTTCTATAAAACATCCATTGTTCCTGATTTCTCCAATAAATGACTTTATTTATATCTAAATTATTATTCTTTTTTGATTCTTCACGCTTCAGCTGAAGGCCTAATTTCACATTCTTTAAGAATTCTTTTGGCATTGTATCTCGGTCAACATTTACATATAATTTATCAATCAAATGTCGT
>CAINWZ010000031.1 GCA_903854725.1 uncultured Bacteroidota bacterium | reverse complement strand
TCCACCCCAATAAACTTGGTTAGGAAGGAATATTGGCGTAACTTTGCCGTCCAAACATCGCGAGGTAGAGCAGCGGTAGCTCGTCGGGCTCATAACCCGAAGGTCGGAGGTTCGATCCCTTCCCTCGCAACATCATCCCGCTCCCGATTCCTATCGAGAGCGGATTTTTTTTGTAGTAACTTTGCAATTATAAAGGTCAAATCATAACAGTAGCATGAAAGCGGGTTTTGTAAACATATTCGGGAGGCCAAATGCCGGTAAAAGCACTTTACTGAACGCCATAATGGGCGAGAAAATGGCTATTGTATCTTCCAAAGTACAAACTACCCGTCACAGGATTAAGGCCTTTTTAAACAAGGAAAACGAGTACCAGATTATCTTCTCAGATACCCCTGGTATTATCGACCCTAAATACAAGCTGCACGAGAAAATGATGGGGGCGGTAAAGTCGGCCTTGGAAGATGCCGATGTGGCACTTTTGATGGTGGATATGAGAGATGATATCAAGGAACTGGATGAACTTTTTGCTTCCTTAAAGCTAAAAGTGCCCTGTGTGGTGGTATTGAACAAGTCGGATTTAGCGGTAGGAACGCAGGTAAAAGAGGCGGTTGCTTTCTTTAAAGACAAGCCATATTGCAGTAAAACTATTTCGGTTAGTGCATTGAATAAGAGTGATATAGATAGGTTATTGAAACTTGTTATTGAAATGATTCCCGAAGGAGTTCCTTTTTATAGTGAGGATGATTTAAGCGATTTGCCCACTAAGTTTTTCGTGAGTGAGCTTATTCGTGAAAAGATATACCAGTTGTTTGGGGAGGAGATTCCTTACCATACAGCCGTACTAGTGAACTCTTTTAAACAGCAGCCGTTATTGATTAAGATACAGGCCGATATTATTGTAAATAGAGAAACACAAAAGGCTATTATTATAGGTGAAAAAGGGAAGATGATTAAGGAGATTGGCATATTAGCGAGAAAGGATATTGAAGATTTCATTGGCTCCAAAGTGTATCTAGAACTGTTTGTGAAAGTGAAGCCTAAGTGGAGAGACAATGACAGTAAATTAAAAGAATTTGGGTATTAGTAATTTATTTATCAATATTTATTTAAATTATTGATAATGAATAACTTGAAATTGTATAATTGAATATTAAATATAAATTATTATGAGCTATACAGTGGCTATTGTTGGAAGGCCAAACGTTGGTAAAAGCACTTTGTTTAATCGTTTCTTAGAGGAACGAAAAGCCATTGTGGATGATATTAGTGGTGTCACCAGAGACCGTCAATACGGTGTGACAGAATGGGCTGGTAAAACCTTTAATGTGATTGACACAGGTGGTTTTGTGCCTGATTCTCGTGATATGTTTGAAACTGAGATTCGTAAGCAGGTAAAAATTGCTATCGAAGAAGCTAATTCGATCATTTTTATGGTAGATGCTGCAGTGGGTTTAACCGATTTAGATGCGTCTATGGCCGATATGCTTAGAAGAAGTACTAAGCCAGTGTATGTATGCGTAAACAAAGTAGACAATTCTACTCGTGCTTTAGAAGGCACCGAGTTTTATGGTATGGGCTTTGAGCATAACTATTTCGTTAGTTCTATTTCTGGTAGCGGTACCGGTGAGCTTTTGGACGCTGTGACCAATGACATTAAGATTAAAGAAGTTAGTAATGATGATGAAGAGGTAGCAGAAGGGGAAGAAGAACCATTAGCAATTCCTAAAATTGCTATTATGGGCCAACCCAATGTGGGCAAGTCTAGCTTACTAAATGCTATGATTGGACAAGATAGAACCATTGTAAGTGATATTGCTGGTACTACTCGTGATACAATTCATACCCATTATACCATGTTCCAAAAGGAATTTATTCTAATTGACACAGCTGGTATTAGACGTAAGAATAAGGAAAAGGACGATCTTGAATTTTACTCTATCATCAGAGCCATTAAGGCTATGGATGAGGCGGATGTTTGTTTATTAGTTGTAGATGCTACAAAAGGGGTTACGGCTCAAGATTTAAGCATTTTTAGCCTTGCTTCTAAAAAAGGAAAAGGAATTATAGTATTGATTAATAAATGGGATTTAATAGATAAGGAAACCAACACAGCGCGTGATTATGAGAAAGTGGTTAAGGACAAACTGGCGCCTTTTACGGATGTACCTGTTTTATTCATATCTGCTGTTGAAAAAACCCGCATATTCAAAGCTATTGAGTTGGCTTTGGAAGTATATGAGAATAAGCACCGTAAAGTGCCTACTTCGAAGCTAAATGACATTATGTTGAAGGCCATCCTTAAATACCAGGCGCCTGTGGTGAGAGGACATGTGATTAAGATTAAGTTTGTATCCCAGTTACCTACTAGGGTGCCAAGTTTTGCCTTTTTTACCAATTTCCCTGACGATATTAAGGTTCCTTATCGTAATTACCTAGAAAATCAGCTTAGGGCTAATTTCAAGTTTACAGGTGTGCCAATTAGGGTTTATTTTAGAAAAAAATAGAATTTTTTCTGTGATTAAAGTGTGTTTAAAAAATAAATGTTAAAATTTGGCGTTTTTGAAGGGGATGGCTATCTTCGCCCTCGTATTTTTGATACAAAACTTAAAAAAACCAAAAAATGAAAAAAGTTATCGCAATCTTCGCTATCGCTGCATTAGCTGCGTGTGGTGGTGCTTCTACTGAAGCAAAAACTGATACTGCTGTTGCAACTGTTGATACAGCTGCTGCTGCAACTGTTGACACTGCTGCTGCTGCAACAGTTGATACTGCTGCTAAAGCAAAGTAATTTTAGAAGTTTATTAATAACTTCTTGCAAGAAGGTCCTTCCCAATAATATTGGGGAGGATTTTTTATTTAGGGATGTTCTCCCAATTACCTTGTTATTTATGGATTTTGGCACTAATATTGCCTTATTAGGGTATACCTTACTAAACCAAGTATTGGAGTAAGGATTTATGTCATTTTGACTTTATTTTAAATAGTTTGTATAGTGGATAAGACGTTTTTGTTTAAGGGGGAAGAAGATAATGAGTTTATACCTTTATTTTCATTTAATGAGCAAGCAGAAGAGAATGAGCCCGAGATGGTGATTGATTCTTTGTTGCCCATATTGCCATTGCGTAATACGGTGTTATTCCCTGGGGTAGTTATTCCTATTACAGTGGGAAGAGATAAAAGCATTCAGGCAGTAAAAGCTTCTTATAATAAGGATAAATTAATTGGAGTAGTTTCTCAAAAAGATGGCAATATTGAAGACCCCACGCCAGCCGATTTATGTCATATAGGTACCGTCGCAAAAATCATTAAAATGATTAAAATGCAAGATGGGGGCACCACTATTATTATACAAGGTAAAAAAAGGTTTGAGCTACTGGAGATGAAAGAAGAAGATCCTTTTTTCAAAGCCAGTGTAAAAGTATTAGTAGAAGATAAGGTAGATAAAGACAATCAAAATTTTCAAGCTTATTTAGCTAATATCAAAGATTTAGCTACTCAAATTATTCAGTTGTCTCCTAATTTTCCTTCAGAGGCAGCGATGATTTTGAAAAATATTGAAAGCCCTTTGTTTCTAATCAACTTCGTGAGTAGCAACTTAAGTGTTGAAATTAATGATAAGCAAGCATTGCTTGAGCAAAATAATATTACACTGCGCGCTGAAAAACTAATTCAGTTTTTACAACAAGAATTGCAATTCGTTGAATTAAAAAATAAGGTGGCTAATAAAACGCGCACCGAAATAGACAAGCAACAACGAGATTACTTTTTACAACAACAACTAAAAAGTATTAAGGATGAATTAGGCGGAGATCCTAATGAGCGTGAAGTAGCTGATATGAAAAAGAAGGCAGAAGGGAAGAAGTGGCCCGAGAGTGCAAAAAAATTATTTCAAAATGGATTGGAGAAGTTGGAACGTATGCATCCAAGTACACCAGATTATTCTGTTGTGTACAATCACTTAGATTTATTGTTAGATCTTCCTTGGGAGGAATACACCGATGATAATTATGATTTAAAAAATGCAAAGAAAGTATTAGACGCAGACCATTATGGAATGGGTAAAATAAAAAATAGAATTTTAGAATATTTGGCGGTCCTTAAGATTAAAGGCGATATGAAAAGCCCTATTTTATGCTTCTTAGGCCCTCCAGGTATTGGTAAGACATCATTAGGAAAGTCTATAGCACATGCTATTGGAAGAAAATATATTAGAGTAAGCTTAGGTGGCTTGCATGATGAAAGTGAAATTAGAGGACATCGCAAAACCTATATTGGTGCGATGCCTGGTAGAATTGTACAAAGCTTGCGTAAAGTAAAAACATCAAATCCTGTAATGATTTTAGATGAGATAGATAAAATTGGAAGTGATCACCGCGGCGACCCTTCATCTGCTTTGCTGGAAGTATTAGATCCTGAACAAAATCATAGTTTTTATGATAATTATTTAGAATCTGAATACGATTTAAGTAAAACTTTATTTATCGCAACAGCGAATGATATAAGTCGAATTCAACCTGCTTTACGCGATCGTTTAGAAATTATCGATTTAAGTGGTTATGCAGTGGAAGAAAAAGTAGAAATTGCTAAAAGACATTTACTGCCTAAGCAAAGGAAAGCGCATGGTCTGGATAAAATAAATTTCAAGGTACTTGACAATGTATTAGAGAAAGTTATCGAAGATTATACTAGAGAAAGCGGGGTGCGTGAATTAGATAGACAATTAGCATCTATTATGCGTTACCAAGCTAAAGAATTAGCGTATAAGCATAAAGTTAAACCTACTGTTACAAAATCTGATTTACATAAAATTTTAGGTCAAGCAAGGTATAGTAATGAAATATACAAAACAGTAAATATGCCTGGCGTGGCTGTTGGCTTAGCTTGGACCTATGTAGGAGGTGATATTTTATTTATAGAAGTATTATTAGCAGATGGCAAGGGGGGAATGAAACTTACAGGTAACTTAGGTAATGTGATGAAAGAAAGTGTGGACACTGCACTTACTTATTTGCAAAGTAATGCGAAAAAGATAGGAGTAGATCCAGCTATGTTTACTACAAAATCTATTCATGTGCATGTGCCCGAAGGGGCGGTTCCTAAAGACGGTCCAAGTGCGGGAATTACCATGCTTACAGCATTGACATCTGCTTTTACGGGCCGAAAAGTAAAGCCTTATTTAGCCATGACAGGAGAGATCACCTTACGTGGTCAAGTGTTGCCAGTAGGAGGAATCAAAGAAAAAATACTTGCTGCTAAAAGAGCAGGAATGAAAGAGATAATACTTTGCTGGCAAAATGAAAAAGACATCAATGAAATTGACCATACTTTCATAAAAGGCCTTCAGTTTCATTATGTAAAAAATATGCAACAAGTACTCGACTTGGCATTAGTTTAATAATTGGGCTTATTTAAATTGCAAATAATGTTTTCAATCCCTAGCTTTGTTCAATGACAAGGGTTGCCTTCAAAACGAGTCTTTTTTTAATTTGTACATTTCTTCTAAGTACTTCTGCTGTAGTGGCACAGAAAGTGAATGCAGATGAAGTATATTCTTTTATTACTTTACCTTATAGTGCAAAAGCCACTTCTTTAGGTGGACTAAATATTAGTAGCATTGGGTCTGACTTAGGATTGGCAATGTATAATCCTGGTTTGTTAGAGAGTAGCATGGATAAAGAACTTCATTTGAGTGTGAAGTCTTATTTTTCGAATATTCAACAATATGATTTTAGTGGAGCTCATTTTTTACCCTCAAAAAAATGGATGATAGGTTGGGGTATTCATTATATGGGCTATGGTAATATTAATATGACAGATGTATCGGGCAATGATATGGGTAATTTTGTAGCCAACGATTATGTTGCACAAGCATCTATTGCGTCTAATTACAGCAAAAATATACAGCTGGGAGCCACTGTTAAATTGATACAATCTAATTATGGAATGTATCAATCAAGTGGGGTGGCATTTGATGTTTCAATGGTGTATACTTCTTCTAATAGATTAATGCGTGCAAGTATTTTAGCTAATAATATTGGAGGTCAAATTAAATCTTACACAGAAAAGGAAAGACTTCCTTTGAATATTATAATGGGTTGGTCCAAGAAACTAGAAAATGCGCCCATACAGTTCTCTGTTACAGCACAAAGATTATCTGTTTGGAACAATGCGATGTATGATCCTGCATTTTATACGCAAGAAGGGTATAAGAACCCCGGAAGTTTACAAGATGTATTCAATCATTTAATTATTGGCGGGGAAGCTAATTTGGGCGAACAAGTAGACTTAGATTTTGGCTACAACTTTATTAGACGTTTCGATTTAAATATTCAAAACCAACAAAATTGGTTTAATGGTTTTAGTGCAGGCTTAGGATTGAAGTTACCTCGTGTTAAAATACAATATGGAAATGCATTTTTTCAAAGAAATTTATACCATCATTTCTCCATCTTCTATTCTTTAAAAAATATACGCTAGTTCTTTTTAGGAGGGAAGAG
>CAINWZ010000030.1 GCA_903854725.1 uncultured Bacteroidota bacterium | reverse complement strand
ATCGATGACACCGTTTATGGGTGTCATCGAAAAAATCATAAGATAAAAAATAAATATGCGCTTAAATTAATTTTAAGGGTGTAAACTAAATCGATGACACCGTTTATGGGTGTCATCGAAAAAATCATAAGATAGAAAAATAAAAAGGCGCTTAAATTTTATTAAGCGCCTTTTTATTTTAATCATTAAAGTAATTGCTTTTCTCAATTTCTTCGCGCACTTTTTCTGGTACTAAATAACGAATCGTAATTCCTTCTTTTCTATTGTTGCGAATGAGTGTTGCAGATAATTGTAACAAAGGCGCTTCTAAAATAATTACACGCGCGCCATACTCGTTGGTAATATCAAAACCATCTCGACGATACACTATAAAGTGATAATTCTTTACCAGGGTTTCAAAGTTTTTCCACTTCGGTAAATTTTGAAAACTATCGGCACCCATGATGACAGAAAATTCATGTTGCGGATATTTTTCTGCTAAATAAGTAAGTGTGTCAATAGTATAAGACGGCTTGGGTAAAGAAAATTCTATATCAGATACTTTTAGCTGCACATCATCTTCAATGGCCAGCTTCGCTAAATGCAAGCGGTCATATTCATTTAATAAACTTCCTTGGGGCTTTAATGGATTTTGTGGAGACACCACCAACCAGACTTGTTTGAGGTCTGAATGATTGGCTACATAACTTGCCACCATTAAATGGCCGTTATGAATAGGATTAAAAGAACCAAAAAATAAGCCAATCTTCATTTTATAATAAATTGATTATCAATTGTTTGTGTCTGTTTTGGGTGCGATAAAAATACTATCAGCCTCGTTCATTCTAAGGCTTAATTGATAGCCCGCTACCGATATTGAAATAGGATCGCCCAGTGGGGCAATTTGCTCCACTGTAATTAATTCACCAGGTATACAGCCCATCTCCATTAATTTCAAAAAGATTTCATCGTTTTCAAAAGAATGAATAACGCCCGACTCCCCCATTTTTAACTCAGATAGTTTCCTCATATTAATAATGCAAAGATAGTTTCTGTTTTACACAAATAGTTACGAAATTTGGAGCATTGAATAACAATATTTTATGTGCATGACCATCTCTTTTAATAAGGCCGATAAAAACGCAACGCTTGGCAATCGTTTGGCACTAAAGGCTTTTATTGAAAAGGCTTTAAAAAAAGAGGGCATGACTATTGAATCTCTTCAATATATATTTTGTTCTGATAAGTTTTTGCTAGATATCAATAAATCCTATCTAAAACACGACTACTACACCGATATAATAAGCTTCGACCTATCTGAAATCAAAGGAAAGCTCATCGGCGAAGTGTATATTAGCATTGACCGGGTAAAAGATAATGCCAAAACCCACAAAACAATTCTAAACGAGGAATTATTAAGGGTAATATTCCATGGGGCCCTTCATTTTTGTGGTTATAAGGATAAAAAGCCTGCCGACGCCAAAGAAATGCGCGCCCAGGAGAACAAATGGCTAAAGTCCTACCTAAAATCTGTTTCCTAGACCAGTTTGCTAGCAAAACGTTCCACATGGAACCTTCCACCTTGCTTTTATAGGAGCTTGAGAATCTAAATGCGGCTTCCCCGGGTCAACTTGTCTCCAAAACGTTCCACATGGAACCTTCTCGTATACTTTTATACGTGTATGAGCGTATTAATTCTGTTCCGAGCTCGTATTTTGAGCAAAGCGATCCTCTAGTTGAGAAATAGACATTTTATTCGAAAATTTGCTTATAAAGAATCTACGCTTAAGCATTAATTGAATTGCTTGGTATTCAATACAGGCTTATCTTTGCAAACTTATATGTTTCCAAAATACAATGTCATAGTAGTAGGCGCAGGCCATGCAGGTTGTGAAGCAGCAGCGGCGGCAGCCAACATGGGATCCAAGGTTTTATTGGTCACCATGAACATGCAAACTATTGCCCAAATGAGCTGCAACCCGGCAATGGGCGGTATTGCTAAGGGACAGATAGTGAGGGAGATTGATGCACTAGGAGGATATAGTGGTATCGTTACGGACCTAAGTACGATTCAGTTTAGAATGCTTAATAAAAGCAAGGGGCCCGCTATGTGGAGCCCTAGAGCACAGAACGACAGACAATTATTTGCAAGCAAATGGAGGGAAATGCTTGAAAATACCCCGAACGTTGATTTTTACCAGGATTCAGTGAATGAATTAATCATAAAGAACAACAAAGCCTGTGGGGTTATAACCAGTTTGGGTCATAAAATTGAATCAGACGCTGTAATTATAACCAGTGGAACTTTTCTAAACGGCATTATACATATAGGGGAGAAACAAATAGGTGGTGGAAGAGTGGCCGAGAAGGCAGCAACAGGTATTACCGAACAATTAGTTTCCTTTGGATTAGAGTCGGACCGACTAAAAACCGGAACACCGCCAAGGGTTGATGGGCGTAGTTTAGATTATGCTAAAATGGAAGAACAAAAGGGGGACGAAGAAATTGTGGGCTTCTCCTATATGGATATTCCTAGAATTAAAGCAAAGGACCAACGTTCTTGTTGGATTACCTATACAGATAACATTGTTCACGATGTTTTAAGAACTGGATTTGATCGAAGCCCGATGTACCAAGGCCGAATTGAAGGAGTGGGTCCAAGGTATTGTCCAAGTATAGAAGATAAAATAAATAGATTCGCAGATAGAGAAAGACATCAATTATTTGTAGAACCAGAAGGCTGGAATACAGTTGAAATATATGTAAACGGATTCAGTACCAGCTTACCAGAAGAAGTACAATACGAAGCACTTCGTAGAGTGCCTGGTTTTGAGAAGGCGCGTATGTTCCGTCCAGGATATGCGATTGAATACGATTATTTTCAACCCACTCAATTAACCTATACGCTTGAAACAAAGGCGATAGAAAACCTATATTTCGCCGGACAAATTAATGGCACAACGGGTTATGAGGAAGCGGCCTGTCAGGGAATCATGGCGGGCATCAATGCTAATTTAAAAATTAATAATAAAGCGCCTTTAATTCTGAAAAGAAGCGATGCTTATATTGGTGTATTAATAGACGACCTTATCAGCAAGGGCACCAACGAGCCTTATCGCATGTTTACATCCCGTGCAGAATTTAGAACACTATTAAGACAAGATAATGCAGACCTAAGATTAACAGAATTAAGTTATCAATTAGGATTTGCGAGCGCCGACAGAATGCGTAAAGTAGAAGAAAAAACGAATCAGGTGGCGACCATTAAAAACATACTTTCAAGCCAAACCATTATACCAGATGAAGTAAATACTTTTTTAACTAGTATTGATTCAATGGTAATTACAGAAAAACAAAAAGCTTCGAAACTCTTACTACGACCCAATATTAGCCTACAACAGGTAGTTGATAATTGTGCGGAATTAAAAGAAAAATTATCTACAAAAGAGGTAGATCATTTAGAACAAGCAGAAATACAAATAAAATACGAGCGCTATATTGAGAAAGAAAAAGAAATAGTAGAGCGTATGTTAACCTTGGAAAATAAAATGATTCCAACCAATTTTGATTACGATAAATTGTCTGCTTTGTCAATTGAGGCTTTACAAAAATTTAAAAAAATACGTCCTCTTACTATTGGACAAGCCAGCAGAATTAGTGGTGTAAACCCAAGCGATATACAAATTCTTATGGTGTTCATTGGTCGTTAATAAGGTATAAAACATAGTCTTATATAAGCCTCCTCCATTCATAAAAAATTGCACCATTTCCATCTTTTCACAACTTCTTTTTAGTAGCTTTAGTTTCTTTCTTAACAACTAAAATAAGAATCACATGAAGCGAATTTATGTTTGGGCTTTGCTTATGTGCTCAGCAGTATCTGCTATGGCACAAGAATCTTTCCCAATAAATGGCATTAGAGATATTCGTTCGGGCTTGTATGCTTTTACGAATGCAACTATTGTACAAAATGAAAAAACTAAGGTTGAAAAAGCAACCCTATTAATCAAACAAGGAAAAATAATTGCAGTCGGCACTAGCGTCGATATACCCAAAGATGCGGTCGTGGTAGATTGTGGTGGTAAATATATTTATCCATCCTTTGTGGATCCGTTTACCGATTATGGTGCAAGTATTGCAAAGAGACCAGCTGCAGGTTTTAATTTTGGCGGTCCTGGTCAATTCCTTTCTAATAAACCAGGGGCCTATAATTGGAATCAAGCCATCAAGCCCGAAGCAAGCGCGTCAGATATATTCAATATAGACGAAGCTGCTGCAAAAGGTTTTAGATCCAACGGATTTGGTGCGGTGTTTACACATATAAAAGATGGTATCGCTAGAGGTACAGGCGCGGTCGTTACACTTGCCACAGAAAATAATAATCAATCCTTACTAAAGACAAATGCAGCTGCAGTATATTCTTTCGAAAAGGGTTCTTCAACTCAATCTTATCCTAGTAGCTTAATGGGAAGCATTGCTTTGTTGCGTCAAACTTATTTAGATGCAAAATGGTATCAAACTAAACCAGCTGGAGAGGGTGTAAACCTATCTTTAGCAGCTTGGAATAATAATCAACAAATGCCACAAATATTTGCGGCAGATGATAAGTGGAGTGCAGTTCGTGCAGACAGATTAGGTGACGAATTTGGTGTACAATATATTATCAAGGGCGGCGACAATGGTTACCAAAGAATGGACGAAATTGTTAAAACAAAAGCAGCCTATATTTTAAATGTTGAATTTCCTGAAGCAATGGATGTTGAAGATCCTAATGATGCTCGATTTGTTTCTTTAGCAGATATGAAGCATTGGGAATTAGCACCCACTAATTTAGGGGCTTTTGAAAAAGCAAATGTTTCTTTTAGTATTAGTAGCTCCGATTTAAAAGATAGCAAAAACTTTTTAGCCAATATTAAAAAAGCAATCCGTTATGGATTGTCTGAATCTAAGGCTTTAGAGGCCTTAACAAAAACACCCGCTACCATGTTGGGCGTGTACGATCAAGTGGGTTCTTTAGAAGTGGGAAAGTTGGCTAATTTTATTATTACTACCGAACCCGTTTTTGCAAGCAATGCAAAAATTATTGAAAACTGGGTACAAGGAAATAAATATGAAGTGGCAGAAAGTGAGTGGAATAATTATGCTGGTAAATATAAATTAACGCTTACTGTGGCAGGCACCAACACCGACTATAATTTAGAAGTTAAAAAGGATTTATCTGCTTCTATTATTGGAGCCGACACCTTAACTGCAAAACTTACCATCAGCGAATCCTTTGTTAAAATTTCCTTCCCTAATAAAAAAGGAAGGGGCGCAGAACAAATAAGATTGGGTGGGGCTATTGTAGGCGCTAACTGGTCGGGTATTGGAACAGATCCAGCTGGTAATAAAAACACCTGGACCGCTTCATTGGTAGGTCCTATGACAACAACAGCTGACACTAAGAAAAATAATGATACTTTAAAGCCACTTGCAAAAATTACTTATCCATTTGCTGGTTTTGGAAACGAAACAATTCCATCACAAGAAACTATCTTAATTAAAAACGCAACCGTTTGGACAAATGAAAAAGAGGGCGTTTTAAATAATACAGATGTGTTATTGAAAAATGGTAAAATAGCGAAAGTGGGTAAAGATCTTTCTGAAACAGGTGCTAGAATCATTGATGGAACGGGCAAACACTTAAGTGCTGGTATCATAGACGAACACTCACATATTGCTGCACTCTCTATTAACGAAGGGGCACAATCTGTTACAAGTGAAGTGCGTATTGCAGATAATTTAAATCCAGAAGACATTAATATCTATCGTCAATTAAGCGGTGGTGTAACTTCTTCACATATATTACATGGTTCTGCTAACACCGTGGGTGGACAAACTCAATTAATTAAATTAAGATGGGGTGCCAACGATCAAGACTTAAAATTTGCAGGTGCTGATGGATTTATAAAATTTGCTTTGGGTGAAAACGTAAAGCGTACCACAAGTACTAGCAACAACAGATTCCCTGATACAAGAATGGGTGTGGAACAGGTTTTAAACGATGCGTTTGATAGAGCGGTTGATTATCAAAAAGCAATGAAAGAAAACCCTAACACAAGAAGAGATTTAGAATTAGACGCTTTAGTGGAAATCTTAAACAAGAAGCGCTTTATAACATGTCACTCTTATGTTGCACCAGAAATTACTTATATGCTACGCGTGGGTGATAAGTATGGCTTTACTGTTAATACCTTCACACATATATTAGAAGGTTATAAGGTTGCAGATAAAATGAAAAAGCACGGCTCAAACGCTTCTACTTTTTCTGATTGGTTTATGTACAAGACAGAAGTGCAAGATGCAACAGGATATAATGCAGCTATTATGCAAAAAGTAGGCTTGAACGTATGTATTAATTCTGACGATGCAGAAATGGCTAGAAGATTAAACCAAGAAGCAGCAAAAACTGTAAAATATGGTGGTGTATCTGAAGAAGAGGCGCTTAAAATGGTAACGATGAATCCTGCAAAAGCATTGCACGTTGCAGATAAAGTAGGTAGCATTAAAACAGGAAAAGATGCCGATGTTGTTTTGTGGTCTGACAATCCTTTAAGTATTTATGCAAAATCTTTATATACTATAGTAGATGGTATTGTTTATTTTGATAGAGAAAAAGATGCCACTATGCATAAAGAAGTTGCAGCAGAAAGAACAAGATTAACACAAAAAATGTTAGGGGAGAAAAAAGCAGGGGTCGCAACAAGACCAGCAATACCAAGTTATCAAACCCTATTAAATTGTGGGGATCATGATCACGAAGACAATATGGCAACTATTTACGAAACTCAAAAAGACTAATTTATGCAAAAGAAGTATACCACTTTAATGATATTATCTCTTGCACTGTTACAAATAACATCAAGAGCACAAGAAACCGTTTACCCGGTTGGTCCGCAAAGCGGCCCTATTGTCATAACACATGCAACAGTTCACATTGGTAACGGTACAGTATTAACAGACGCTTCTGTTTCCTTTGATAAAGGAAAAATTACAGGCGTTGGTAGTTCGGTTGCTACAGCTGGCGCTACCATTATTGATGCCACAGGCAAACAAGTATATCCTGGATTAATCGTTCCCCTTTCTAGCCTGGGTTTAAAAGAAATTAATAGCGGGGTTCGCGGTAGTAATGATTTTCAAGAAATAGGTGAAAACAATGCGAACATTAGAACGATTGTTTCTTATAATACAGATTCTAAAGTTATTAATGTACTACGCGCTAATGGTGTGTTGCTTGCTCATGTTGCGCCAATGGGAGAGTTAATAGAAGGTAGTTCTAGTGTTGTTCAACTAGACGCTTGGAATTATGAAGATGCAGCGTATAAAGCCGATAATGGTATGTTTATTAATATGCCAACACTAATGGCAAGAAGAGGTGGGCGTGGCGGATTTCGTGCACCAGGTGGCGATCGTGATCCTGTAAAAGAGGCAATGGCTAAAATAGAGATAATGAAAACTTTCTTTACCGAGGCGCGCGCTTATTTACAAGAAAAAAATCATGCAGCCAATAATTTAAAATTTGAGGCGGTACGTGGTTTGTTTAGCGGTAAACAAAAGTTATTTATTCGTGCCAATGAAGTTAAACAAATGTTACTGGCTATCGATTTAGGAAAAACATTTGGATTTAATATTGTTATTGTTGGCGCTGCTGAAAGTTTACAAATAGCTTCTATATTAGTTGAAAATAATATTCCTGTTATTTTGGACAACGAACACGCGCTTCCAACCACCGAAGATGACGATATCGATCAACTGTACAAACTTCCTGCACAGCTTAAAAAAGCGGGTGTTTTATTTGCCATCAACGATGCCAACGACCAAAGCAAGCAACGCAATATTAGTTTTAACGCTGGTACTGCTGCGGCTTATGGCTTAACTAAAGAAGAAGCGCTAAGTGCTATAACATTAAATACTGCAAAAATTTTGGGTATTGATGATATTACGGGCTCCATCGAATTGGGCAAGGATGCAAATATTATTATTAGCGATGGTGATATCTTAGACATGCGTGGCAATCAGCTTTCTAAGGCTTTTATTCAGGGCCGTGATATTTCTTTGGATAACAAGCAAAGACAATTATACGATCGCTATAAACACAAATACAAGATTAACTAAAATTCATTTTTAAAAAACCTTTATAACCTCTCTATCACAAATGTGGTGGGGAGGTTTTTTTTGTTAACTTAGCGCTATGTCTAAAAAGCTATTTTTATTGGATGCACTTGCATTAATTTATCGTGCCTATTATGCGTTAATACGAACACCCAGAATTACCACAACGGGCATTAATACCAATGCTCAGTTTGGTTTTACCAATACGCTTTTAGAAATTATTAGGAAAGAAAATCCAACGCATATTGCCGTTTGTTTTGATACACATGCTCCCACCGAACGTCATACAGATTATACCGATTATAAAGCCAATCGTCAAGAAGCGCCGGAAGATTTATTAGATTCACTCCCACATATAAAAGCCATCATCGAGGGTTTTAATATTCCTGTTATTGAATATGATGGTTATGAGGCCGATGATATTATTGGAACCCTTGCTTGGCAAGCGGCAGATAAAGGATACGAGGTATATATGGTTACACCCGATAAGGATTATGGGCAATTATTAATACACCCGAATGTTTATATATGGAAACCTCCCGCTTTTGGCAATAAAGAAGAAATTGTAGATGCCAAAAAAATTTGTGAGAAGTGGGACATTGCAAGAGTGGAACAGGTGGTTGATATGTTGGGGTTAATGGGTGACGCCTCTGATAATATTCCAGGAATTCCGGGTGTAGGTGAAAAAACAGCCGCAAAGCTTTTAAAGTTATATGATACACTAGAAGGCGTCCTAGAAAATGCCGATAAGATTACAGGGTCGATGGGCGAAAAAGTGCGCGCGGGGAAAAAATCGGCCATAATGAGTAAAAAGCTAGCCACCATTATTACTAATGTGCCGGTTACTTTTCACGAAGAAGATTTTAGATTAAAAGAAAAAAATAAGTCGGCGCTTGCAGAAATATTTAATGAACTAGAATTTAAAACACTAGGTAAAAGAATTTTAGGGGAAGATTTTGCTGTGATGGGGGGTGCTGGATCAACAGAAGTAGTCGTTAAAAAACAAGAACAAACCGACTTGTTTGGAAATACAGTCAATGTAAAAATTAAAAGGAAGAAACTAGGAGACAAAGAAATTGATGCAGGCTTAGCAATAGCACAAAACGAAGAACAAGAAGAAGAGGATGTGGAAAACGACGACGAAGCCCTTCCGGTGCAATTAGTGGTCAATAAAAATAGCAGCAATACTGATCATAAATATATATCAGTTGTTGGCGCAGTAGCCATCAAAAAATTAGTACAAGAACTTTTAGAACAAAAAGAAATATGTATTGATACGGAAACTACGGGCATCAACGCAAACGATGTAGAATTGGTGGGATTAAGTTTTTCTTACGCGGAACATGAGGGCTATTATATTCCCATAGAGAATGAAGCTGAGGCTAAAAATATATTAAAACATTTTGACCCGTTATTTAAAAGCAAGGATGTTTTATGGATAGGACAAAACTTAAAATATGATTTTTTAGTGCTAAAATGGTATGGTGTTGAATTATTGGGTAATACCTTTGACACCATGTTAGCGCATTATGTGATTGAGCCAGAAGGTAGGCGCAGTATGGATTTGCTGAGTGCACAATTTTTGGGTTATGAACCAATATCTATAACAACACTAATTGGAAAGAAAGGAAAAAATCAAGGCACCATGCGCGATGCGCCACTAGATCAGGTAACAGAATATGCCGCAGAGGATGCCGACATTACCCTTCAATTAAAAAATTGTTTTGTACCACTTATTAAAAAAAGAGGTGTAGAAAAAGTTTTTGAACAAGTGGAAAATCCATTGGTGCGTGTTTTAGTGGATATGGAATATGAGGGGGTGAAAGTAGATATTGATTTTTTAAATGAGTATAGCAGGGTATTAGAAGTAGATGCGAAAGTAAGCGAAGAGCGT
>CAINWZ010000029.1 GCA_903854725.1 uncultured Bacteroidota bacterium | reverse complement strand
CTTGATTCTTAAAAGATTTAAACATAATAATTAATTTAAATAGTATATAATTTTATTTTCCATAAACACATAGCGTAAATGTAAGAACTATAGTAGCAACTTTCCACCAAGGCGAGGCTTTTTTAAAAATATCCATACCCATATCAATTAATAAACTACCCGATAATCCACCTCTCATTAATATTCCAATATCATCCAATGCCTCTCCATAACCACTCAACGCAGCTAAGGCCGTTTGAATAGCACAATCTATAATATCTTCATCAGAAATTCTTAGCACTTTTTTATTTACACTTGTGTTTGAATTAGAAAATATTCTATTATCTATATTAGCACTGAGTTCCTTTTTATATAAGTTTATAATATTGGGATGTTGCGCTAAATAGTTTTTAGATTTTACTGATGCAGCAATATAATTAAGCGCTTTTAATTTATCAACTGAATTTAAATTTTTATAATCTTTTTGATTCGTAAAAAATGTTAGTATACTTTTCATTAATAATGTGTTTGAATGAATGACTAATTGACTGTCCAATTTTAATGATTGAAGTTTTTTACCTTCGCTATCAAAATCCCTCACTAGATTTACAAAGAGAGAGTCTGTTAATATATTATCCGCTATACTTTCTATATTAACTATTGTATTGCCGTTTGCTAGATTGGGGTCTACAATAGCAGACTCTTTAGCACAGGATGTCAATAAAGCACCCGAAAGCATTAGCAAATAAAAATAATGCACCCATTTAGATTTGTTTTTCATATTTTATAATTTTTACGAACCTAAAACTTTATGAGCGTCAATATCTTTCGTTTAATGCTCATTATTAAATAGTTATTTATACCTATAAAATATAAATAATCGATGCTAAATAATTACCTTTACTGCATCTAAAGGAACCTCATGAAAATTAAAATCATCTCTCACAAATGTGATTCAACAACAACCTTCCTTATTGCATTGGTGATAATACAATTATTTGTTTCTGTACAAATGCATGCACAAACTAATAGTAATGCAAAAGCCAATACAAATGCGCCTAACTTAATTATTATTACAACAGATGGTTTTAGATGGCAGGAAGTTTTTAACGGAATGAATTTTGATATTGCCAATCAATCAAAATTTAATCATGGAGATAGTAGTTATATCTATAAAAAATACGGAGCGAATACTATTAGTGAAAGACAAAAATTATTGATGCCATTTTTTTGGAACACCGTTACAAGTCAGGGTCAATTGTATGGCAATAGAAATAAAGAAAATAAAGTTGATGTTGCCAACCCTTATTGGTTCTCTTATCCAGGCTATAATGAAATATTTACAGGTTATCCTGATACAGCCATTAATTCAAATGAGTATCCGCCGAATCCTCATTCTAATGTGTTAGCTTTTTTAAATAAACAAAAACCCTATCAAGGAAAAGTAGTTGCCTTTGGAGCATGGGATGCATATGATAGAATTTTAAATGAATCAGTTTCTGGTTTTCCTGTAATTAATGGTTTTGAATCTTTTAGTAGCATACTTAAAGATGCTACCACTGACTTACTATCTTCTTTATTAAAAGATAGTTATAAGCCCTTTAAAGAAGTGGAATGTTTGGATGTGTTCACCCATTATCAGGCGATGCATTATTTAAAAACGAAACAACCGAAGGCCATGTATATTAGTTATGGAGAAACTGATGAATGGGCACATCATGGGAATTACAGTAATTATTTAGATGCTGTACATCAAGTAGATGAATGGATTGGAGATATTTGGAATTGGGCTCAAACTACCCCAGGCTATAAAGACAATACTTATATATTAGTAACCACCGATCATGGTCGCGGTTTTGGAAATGATTGGACCGATCATGGCGCTGATGTCAAAGGAGCTTCAAGTATTTGGTTTGCTTTATTGGGCCCAGATGTTAAAAAAATTGGCCCATTGGGAGAACAAACCAAGGACCAACAACTATTTCAAAAGCAATTGGCAGCCACTATATCAAAATTAATTGGGTATCCATTTACTGCAGAACACCCAGTGGGGCCATCCATATACTAGCTTTTGAATTATAGCAAACTTGGCGTAACTTTAAGGTATTCAGAACCTGTTTTTGTACTTCATACTGAAATTTCATAATGCTATATCAGAAAAACATACGACAATTTTTAGCGGTAGTAATGCTACTCGTTTTTGCATTTAGCATTACCTCGCAAAAAACTATTCACGATATAGTTGCAAAACATGCCGACAAAATAAGGTGTGATGTTCATAAGGATTTACCTATTGATCAAGTTGAAAATGCAAGCATTCATTGTTCGCATGATAATTTAGTAGCAGCTTCTCCATTTACAGATTTTACGATTACCATTCAATTAATACATCCCATTGTTATAGCAGCAACCAATACACATTTAGTTGCTTTTTATTTTTCTAACAATAGACATACATTAGATTCTAGGGGCCCACCTGCCATATAGTGATTTCGAATTGAAATAAATTTTTAATTCGAAAAGCCAATTGTAAAATCGGTTAGCGTTTTAGTTAATTTATTTTATTCGGTTGGCAGCATTTTAAAGCGTTACTTACTAATTTATTTTATTAGGTAAACTTTAAAATTTCAATTTCTTCCATCACTTCGAATTTAATTGTATTTTATGTTTAGGTTTTTTTCTATATTATTTTTCACATTTCTTGCTTGGCAACCATCAGCAAATGCTATACCTATAGCTAAGACGGTTCAGCTATCAGGTAAAATTACTGATGAAACCAACAGCCAACTATTACAAGGGGCTTCCGTCTATTTTCCAGAATTAAAAAAAGGGGTAGTTACCAACGATAAAGGCATTTATCAAATTAGTATAACACCAGGCACCTATATTGTAGAAGTAAGCTATATTGGCTATAGCTTGTTAACTTTAACGCTCACCATTGAAAAAAATACTGAAAAAGATTTTGCCTTAAATCATGCAGTAGTAGAGAATACCAATGTAACCGTTACGAGTTTTTTACGCACTACCTCTAGTAAAAAAACACCTACACCCATAAGTATCATCAAGAAAGAAGATTTTTTCAAAGGTGTTTCTACCAACTTTATTGATGCGCTTTCCAAAACTCCTGGCGTGACACAATTAAGTACTGGCCCGGCTATTTCAAAACCAATTATAAGAGGACTGGGCTATAATAGAGTGGTGGTTTTAAATGATGGTGTAAAACAAGAAGGTCAACAATGGGGCGACGAACACGGTATTGAGATAGATGAATACAATGTAACCAGAACAGAAGTATTAAAAGTGCCCGCTTCTATTATTTATGGTAGTGAAGCTTTATCAGGCGTCATCAATATCATATCTAATTTGCCAGTAGCTGAAGGTGCTATTAGAGGAAATGTTTTTAGCAATTATCAATCTAATAATAATTTACAAGGTTATCACTTCGACTTAGCAGGTAATAATAATGGTTTGGTATGGGGATTGAACGCATCTTCTAAAAAAGCATCAGATTATAAGAATAAATATGATGGCTATGTATATAATTCAAAGTACAATGAATTAAATGGGGGCGGATTTCTAGGGATAGAAAAAGAATGGGGCTATAGTCATTTAATCATTAATAAGTTTAGTCAAAAATTGGGAATGATTGAAGGCGAACGCAATGCGAGTGGAGCCTTTGTAAAACCTGTCAATATAAACGGAAACGTAGAAGAAGCTGTGGCAACTGATGCAGACTTTAATGCTACCACGCCTAATGTGCCTTATCAATATATACAACACACTAAATACATTTTAGATAATAGTATTAATTGGGGCACAGGAAAATTAAAAGCCAATATAGCTTATCAACGCAATCAAAGACAAGAGTTTGGCAATGTAATAGATCCAACTGAAAAGAGTTTGTATTTTGATTTAGGCACGCTTAATTATTCCTTTCAATATTTATTACCAGAAACAAATAATTGGAAACATACTATTGGAGTGAATGGATTACAGCAAGAAAATAAAAATAAAGGCGTAGAAGCTTTAATCCCCGAATACAAATCGGTAGAAGTAGGCTTGTTTTTTTATACGCAAAAACATATCGATAAATTTAATTGGAGCGGCGGTGCTAGAATAGATAAAAAAGGGATTGAATTTAATGGGCTACAAAAAAATTATGGCGACATCGCAGGATCCATTGGAATGACCTATGAAGCCACTGATGATTTAATTTTTAAATTTAATATTGCACGCGGATACCGCGCACCTAATTTATCTGAACTGGGTAGCAATGGCGCACATGAGGGTACCAATCGATATGAATATGGAAATACCAATTTGGCTTCGGAGAAAAGTTTACAATTTGATGCAGGCCTAGAATGGAGCAACGAACATATTTCTTTTACTGGTAATGCATTTTATAATAATGTTACCAACTATATATTTTATCAAAAATTAATTGGCGCACATGGAGCCGACTCTATTCTTACTGGTCCAGAAGGAAAAGAATATTTTGCGTTTGCGTATAATCAACAAGATGCAAAACTAATTGGTGCTGAATTTAATTTAGATATACACCCACATCCTTTAGATGGTTTACATATTGAAAATACAGTGTCTATTGTAAATGGAACATTTAAAAAAGCATTAGCAGGAAGTATTAATTTACCTACTATTCCGAGTATGCGCTGGATTACAGAATTAAGATATGAGCTTCAAAAAAATAATGATCAATTTTCTAATACCTACGCATCATTACAATTTGATAATGTAGCCACTCAAAATAATCCATTCACGGGCTATAATACAGAAACCAAAACTCCAGGGTATACTTTAATCAATTTAGGAGCTGGTACGCATGTAAATAAAAAGGGGAAGCAATTATTTAGTATCGCTTTAGTTGCGCAAAACCTTACCGATGTTGCTTATCAGAATCATCTAAGTAGATTAAAATATACTGCACAGAATGTATTAACAGGTAGAACAGGGGTGTATAATATGGGCCGTAATTTTAGTGTAAAAATTAATATTCCATTACAGTTTGATAAATAAAGAACCTAAAGATTACGAAAAACAAATTATCTATTATTAACCTATGACACTAAGATTTTGTAATACAATTTTAATTACGCAAACTAACATCTGTTTTTCCTATGTATTATAAATTAATTAACATCCAATTTTGTAATTTTGTAGCAATACAAAAAATCAGATTTTTACATCAACATGCGTAGAATACTATTTCATACAAGCATCCTATTTCTAAGTAGTATTTTATTTACTGCATGTCAGCATGATATTATTACGGTCAAGGCTGGTTTGTCATTAGATCCCATTGTAGTAGTAACACCTCCAGGAGGTAGTCCTACTACTCCTGCAGGCGGTACACCAGCACCCGTTTCTGATACGATTTGTTTTAATACCGATGTATTGCCTCTATATGTAAGTTATTGCGGTTCAGCTGGATGTCACGATGCGGGTAGCCATAGAGAAAGTGTCATTACCACCGACTATGGACATTTGATGAATGGAATTAGAGCAAAAAATGCTACAAGTAGTAAGTTTTATACTATCATAGGGAATGGTATGCCACCACGCTCCAGCCCACAAATGACCGCTACACATATAGCCCTTATAAAAAAATGGATTGATCAAGGTGCACTTAATACTCAATGTACCAATGTATGTGATACAACCAACTTTACTTATGCTGGAGCCATTCAAACCATTATTTCTACAAATTGTGGTGGTTGTCATGGCACGAAACCAGGCTCTGCAAATATTTATTTAGGAGATTACGCAAGTGCTAAAACGTATATCACGGCAAATACCTCTGTATTTTTAAATGCGATAAATTATGCAAGCACCATAGTCGCTTCTAAAAGAATGCCGCCATCTGCAAAAATGGTTGATTGTAAAATAATCCAAATTCAAAAGTGGATACAAAAAGGCTATCCTCAATAATATGCGCAATCATTTTAAAATAGCTATTGCATGTATTGCAATGACCACATTTACTTCTTGTTATTATGATAAGAAAGACCAAGTGTATCCGCAGGTAGCTATTCCCACTTGCGATACTACTAATATTACCTATAGCACCACCATAACAAGTATATTAGTTTCCAAATGCTATAGCTGTCATGATGCCACAACGGCCAATTTAAGTGGGGGAGGTATTTTACTAAATAGTTATACAACGCTAAAGCCCTATATAACAGATGGCCGATTTATCAATTCTATATTACAAAATGGTAAGGCCTCTCCTATGCCAAAGAATATGGCAAAATTAGATGTGTGTACTATTAATAAAATAGTAGTGTGGATTAATAAAGGGGCTATCAATAATTAAAAAAGATAAATAATATGATCAAAAATTCAACCATAAAAAAAATTGCAATTCCCTTATTAATGATGATGGGAATGCAGTTTGGAAGTTTACAAAACGTAACTGCACAAAAAGTGTATGCAACTAAAACGGGTCAACTATTTTTTAATGCTACAGGAGGGATTGAAAAAATTGCAGCAGTGAATAATCAAGTAGATTCTAAATTTGTAGATGCAACAGGTCAAATAATTTTTGGTGTATTAATAAAGGGGTTCAAGTTCGAGAATCAATTAATGGAAGACCATTTTAATGAGAATTATATGGAATCTACACAGTTTCCCAAAGCCGACTTTAAAGGCTATATCAAAAACATAAAAGAAATAACCTTTACAAAAGACGGTAATTACCCTATTGATATAGAGGGCAATTTAACCATTCATGGAACTGCTCAAAAGGTTGCCACCAGTGGGTTCTTGCAAGTACAAGACGGGAAGCCTACTATTACTGGCGAGTTTAGTGTAAAAATAAAAGACTATGGCATTAAGGGATTATATATTGGAGAAAAAATTGCGAGTGAGGCAAAAATAAAAGTGAATTGCAAATACCAAAACTAAGAATATGTTTTTACGTTCGTTAAGTATAGGTTTCTTATGTATAGTTTTACAATTCAATGTAAGTGCACAAACGCAGCCCATTGATTTATTTGCAGATTCCACCACTACTACAACACAGGATATTGTAACAGGCATTTTTAAATCAACACGAATAGTGAATGGCCAGTCCATTGAAAATGCGGGAGCAGGGGTATTAGATTTTAGAATCTTACATCGCTTTGGCGCTATTAATCAAGGTGGATACAATTTTTTCGGGCTAGACCAAGCTACTATGCGCATTGGGCTTGATTATGGCATCACTAAAAAATTAATGATTGGAATTGGACGTAGCACTTTTGAAAAACAATTTGATGCTTTTGTAAAATATAGAATTATAAGACAAGAAGAAGGTGCAAGGGTTATTCCTTTTAGTTTAAGTTATGCAGGTACAGCCATCTTTAAGTCATTAAAAGAAACCACCACCACTTATACGCCATATATTTCTGATAAGTTTTCCTTTGCACATCAATTCTTACTAGCTAGTAAGTTCAATGACTATTTTTCCTTGCAGGTTACACCTACTATGATACATTATAATATGGTAGACAATAGCACTATCCCGAATGATTTTTATTCACTAGGGCTAGGATTTAGACAAAGGGTGAGTAAGCGTGTAAACATTACGACAGAATATTATTATCGATTTAATAAATTAGACGGCTATTATAATCCATTATCAGTAGGGGTTGACATAGAAACAGGGGGGCATGTGTTTCAATTACATGTATCTAATTCAACAGGTATGACCGAACGAACTTTTATAAATGAAACATCGGGAAGTTGGGGAAAAGGAGATTTAAGATTTGGATTTAATATATCTAGGGTGTTTACTTTAAAAAAATCAAAAGAACTTAAGAATATAAAGTGGTAATCATTTAATTTTAAGAATACACAAAAGCCATGCGAAAAATGACAAAATTAATTTATGCAATTGCAGTAGTAGCGATTTCTGCATTGGGAGGCTATTATTATGTTTTTGTATATTCTAAAACGCATCACCGTAATGTGCAATCTGAAAAAGGAATTGTGATCGTTGCAGATTCATTAAGTGCACAATTCCAGGCCAATGAAAAAGAAGCGAATAGT
>CAINWZ010000028.1 GCA_903854725.1 uncultured Bacteroidota bacterium | reverse complement strand
TGGGATAAGGCAGTAGCAGATGGTTTTGTACCAGGGACTACTTTATTTGAAATAGAAGAAGCCTTAGAAAAAGGAACCATTATATGTTATTTATTAAGTGATGCTGCTCAAATTGCAATGTGGCCAACTGTAAAAAAACATTTAACGCCAGGTAAGGCATTGTATTTCTCTCATGGTTTTGGTATCACTTTTAACGAGCAAACAGGCATTGTACCTCCTTCTGATGTGGATGTATTTTTAGTAGCTCCAAAAGGTTCTGGAACATCTTTAAGAAGAATGTTTTTACAAGGACGTGGCTTAAATAGTAGTTATGCTATCTTCCAAGATGCAACAGGAAAAGCTTGGGAAAGAGTAATTGCATTAGGTATTGCTATTGGATCAGGCTATTTATTTGAAACTAATTTCAAGAAGGAAGTATATTCTGATTTAACTGGAGAGCGTGGAACTTTAATGGGTGCTATTCAAGGTATCTTTGCAGCGCAATATGAAGTATTACGTAAAAACGGACATAGTCCATCAGAATCATTCAATGAAACAGTGGAAGAGTTAACACAATCTTTAATGCCATTAGTTGCTGAAAACGGAATGGACTGGATGTATGCCAACTGTTCTACTACAGCACAAAGAGGTGCATTGGATTGGTGGAAAAAATTCCGCGATGCCACCATGCCTGTATTTACAGATTTATACAATAGTGTTGCTACAGGAAAAGAATCCGCACGTTCTATTGATTTAAATAGTAAGGCAGATTACCGTGAAAAATTAGAAGTAGAATTAGCAGAATTACATAATAGTGAAATGTGGCAAGCTGGAAGAACTGTAAGAAGTTTAAGACCAGAAAATCAACCAGGAAAATAAATTATGATTGAAGCAAAGAAATTAAATAAAGCATTGTTGGATATTGAGGGAGCAGCTAAAAGATTAAAGGAAGTGGTAACACATACGCCACTTCAATTGAATGCTAATTTATCTCGCAAATACCAATGCAATGTCTATTTAAAGAGAGAGGATTTACAAATTGTACGTTCTTATAAAATAAGAGGTGCGTATAATATGATGAGTCAATTGTCTACCGATATATTGGCAAAAGGAGTAGTGTGTGCAAGCGCAGGAAATCATGCACAAGGTTTTGCGTATAGTTGTAAAAAATTAGGCGTAAAGGGAGTGGTGTTTATGCCTATCCCTTCACCACAACAAAAAGTAAATCAAACAAAAATGTTTGGTGAAGATTTTGTAGAAGTTATTTTGGTAGGCGATACATTTGATGATACAGCCATAGCAGCAAAGGCTTATACCATCGAAAACGACATGACGTTTATTCCACCATTTGATCATCCCTCTATTATAGAAGGACAAGCAACGGTAGGTGTAGAAATTTTAGAAGACATCAAAACACTTACTACAGCTTCAATAGATTATTTATTTGTACCCGTTGGCGGTGGGGGATTAAGTGCAGGTGTAGGAAGCTATTTTAAGCAACAATCTCCTGCAACAAAAATTATTGGAGTAGAACCTGAGGGAGCACCAAGTATGTTTTGGGCATTAAAATCGGGCGAGCCCGTAGAATTAGAAAATATTGAAAAGTTCGTGGATGGCGCTTCTGTGAAAAGAGTGGGCGATATCACTTTTTCTTTCTGTAAAGATGTGTTAGATGATATGCATTTAGTACCAGAAGGAAAAATTTGTACGTCGATATTACAAATGTATAATGAAGAAGCCATTGTTGTAGAACCTGCAGGAGCTATGTCTGTGGCTGCTTTGGATAATTATGCCGATCAAATAAAAGGTAAAACAATAGTTTGTATTGTAAGTGGTGGCAACAATGACATTGCAAGAATGCAAGAAATTAAAGAGCGCTCTTTAACCTATGAAGGTTTAAAGCACTATTTTTTAATTCGCTTTGCACAAAGACCAGGCTCTTTAAAAGAGTTTGTCAATAAAGTATTAGGACCTTATGATGATATCACTAGGTTTGAATACATACAAAAACACAATAAGGAAGCAGGACCTGCTTTGGTGGGATTAGAATTAAGATCCAAGGCAGACCTTAACAACCTTATTGAAAACATGAAGAAGTATCATATCAATTATGATGAAATTAATAAAGACGATAATATTTACGGCTATTTAATATAGTAAAAAAGATAGGGTTATGCAGGTTTTAAAATTTGGAGGAAGTTCGGTAGGTAGTGCAGAAGCAATTAATAAAATGGTTGCTATTGTTACTAATAGCATTCAAAAAGAAAGCACTATTGTTGTAGTATCTGCCATGAGCGGTGTGACAGATCAATTGCTGATGATGGCACAAACAGCTTCACAAGGAAATGAAGCTTATAAAACTATCATTCAAAATATTGAACAAAAACATTTAGAGGCTGTTCGTGCATTATTGCCCATTCAGCAACAAAGCGGCACATTAAGTTTGGTTAAACAAATTATTAATGAGCTAGAAACGAATTGTGAGGGCTTGTATATGCTAAAGGAATTATCAATGCGCATGCAGGATAAAATTATTAGCTATGGAGAAATATTATCCAGTAAAATAATTGCTGCCACTTTTGA
>CAINWZ010000027.1 GCA_903854725.1 uncultured Bacteroidota bacterium | reverse complement strand
GCAAGTAATGGTGATGGGAATGCGGCATTTGGTCGACAGACATTATTAAGTAATACAAGCGGGAACGAAAATACTGCAATTGGTTCTATGGCATTACGAGCTAATACAATAGGTGATTATAATACGGCCTTAGGCTCAGCATCATTACGTTCAAATACAACTGGAACTAGTAATACTGCAGTTGGATATGGAGCATTAATGGATAATACAATTTATAGCAATTCAACAGGAATTGGAAATAATGCACAAGTAACTGGAAGCAATCAAATACAATTAGGAAACACTGATATAACGCTAGTCAATACAAGTGGAGCCATTGCTGCAGGGTTGGGTACTTCGACTATTGCAGGTAAATTAAGAATAGGGGGCACCACAGATTCGAGTGCTTCAGCGGCATTGGAAGTGAGTTCAACAAGTAAAGGTTTTTTACCACCTAGAATGACAAAGGCACAAAGAGATGCAATTTCCTCAGCTACTGCAGGCTTGATGATTTGGTGTAGTGATAATTTTGGAGGTGAAATAGAGGTATTTAATGGTTCAGTTTGGGTAAATATGAACGGATTTTCTAATTCAACTTTAAGTATAGGTAATTATTATCAAGGTGGAAAAATTGCATATATTTTAGTTACTGGAGATCCTGGTTATGATGCAACAACGCCACATGGTTTAATAGCCGCAATAACAGATCAAAGTACAGGAATTCGGTGGGATAATGATGCTTCTCCCATCACAGGAGCAACAGGAACTGCTATAGGAACGGGACTTTCTAATACGAATACCATTATTACAATGCAAGGTGGAACATCAACTAGTTATGCAGCAGGATTGGCGAGAGCTTATACAGGAGGAGGATACACCGACTGGTATTTACCAAGTACGGATGAATTAAATAAATTATACCTAAATAAAACTTTGGTTGGTGGTTTTGTGGGTGACTACTATTGGAGTTCTACGGAGTACGACCAATTCAAAGCGTGGCGCCTTAAGTTCACTTCTACCAATCAGAGCTACTCCAGTAAGACAACAACTACTTTCTATGTTCGCGCCATTAGGGCTTTTTAATTAGAATTTTCAAAGCTTATGAATTAATTTAGCTTCTTAATTCAATCCTATGAAAAAGAAGCTATTTTTATTCGTTATTGCATTTATCAGTTTTGCAAATTTCGCAACAGCGCAAGCCGATCGTTGGCAACAACATATCGACTATAAAATTAAAGCGGCCCTTGATGTTACCAATAACATTGTTAAGGGAACTGAAGAAATAGTCTACACTAATAATTCAACAGACACTTTACGTAAGGTTTATTTTCATATGTATTGGAATGCTTTTGCGCCCAATTCATCTATGGATATTCGTAGTAGAGAATTAGGAAAAAATTTATTAAATTTTAGACGTGGTGCAATTACAGCCTCTAATGCAACTATGTTAGGTCAAGAAGCTACACAGGATTGGGATAGAAGAGTAAAAGATCGCATTCAAAAATTATCACCCACTGAAATAGGTTACCAAAGAGTAAGCCAAATTTTAATAAATGGTAAAGCGCAAAAATTAATTGATCACGAAACTATTTTAGAAGTGCAATTAACACAAGCTATTGCACCCAAATCTTCTATAAAAATGTCTTTGCAATTTGAAGCACAAGTACCTGTTCAAATTAGACGCTCTGGTCGTGACAATGCAGAAGGCGTTCGTTATTCCATGAGTCAATGGTATCCTAAAATGGTAGAATACGATTACCAAGGATGGAATACCAATCCGTATATTGCTCGTGAGTTTTATGGTGTATGGGGTAATTACGATGTAACCTTATCTTTGGATAAGACTTATATGGTAGCAGCTACTGGCGTATTGCAAAATCCAACAGCAGTAGCAGATAAATTTGGTAATCTTTCTTGGAATTTTAAAGGAAATAATATCCACGATTTTGTGTGGGCTGCAGATAATCATTACAAACATTTATCTAAAGAAGTGCGTAAGGGTTTAACCTTCCATGTTTATTTTAAAGATAAAAATGCATCATCAGATAGCGCTTGGGCGAATGTATTATGGGCTGCTGAAAAAGTTTTACCTTATATAGAGAAAAAATATGGCGCCTATCCTTATCCTCAATATTCTTTTATTCAAGGGGGTGATGGTGGAATGGAATATGCAATGGCTACCTTATTAAAAGGTCCAGGTATTGGTACAGTAATTCATGAGTGGATGCACAGTTGGTATCAACATATTTTAGGAACCAATGAAGGTTTATTCCCTTGGATGGATGAAGGATTTACAAGTTATGCCGAAGACGATATTTCTTATTGGTATAATATGAATCATGCATTATTATCTCCAAATATAAACGAAAAAGAAAAAGCAAGAATTAAAGCTGAAAAAGAGACTGCTCTAACTCAATTGCCTGCGATACAATTTGGAAATTATGCTGGATATATCACTTTGGCAAAAAGTGGTATTGAAGAACCAATGAGCACACATTCAGATCATTACAATTATAATTATTCTTATAGCAGTGCTGCTTATTCTAAAGGGGCTACTTTCTTAGGTTTATTAGGATATGTAGTATCTGATTCTGTAAGAGATGCCATTTTAATCAATTACTATAACACTTGGAAGTTCAAACATCCTAATGCAAATGACTTTACAAGAGTGGCTGAAAAAACAAGTGGATTGCAATTGCAGTGGTTAAAAGAATATTGGGTGAATTCCACAAAGACAATCGATTATGGTTTAAACAATATTGAAGTAAGTGCAAACAATGCCAATGCCATTATAAGTATTCAACGTAATGGTAAATTACCTATGCCCATTGAAGTGCTTATTACATATAAAGACGGTACAAGCGAATTACATTATATACCATTGGACTTAATGTTAGGATCAAAGCCTGCTGAAGGCGCCATTAACCGTATTGTTCATAAAGAATGGCAATGGGTAGCACCAACCTATACTTTTGAAACAACAAAGCCTTTAGCTGCTTTGAAATCAATTGAGATAGATCCAAGCCAACGCATGCCAGACATAAATAGAAGTAATAATAAATTAGAGATACCGAATTAATATATTGATAGAAGATAATTAAGGCTTCTTTACTTGAATGATAAACTTCTCTTCAAAATAAGCTTCTTGAAAAATGTCATGAATCGACATCATTTTAGGACGCAGGCCACTTTCAAAAATTTCTTGATGCAAGTCGCCTCCTTTTAAACATATTAAGGCATTGGGCTGATCTGGTTTCTTATGCAAAATAGGTCCGGCCCATTTCCATAAATCTTTTAAGGGCGCAACAGCACGACTAATGGCGTAATCAAATTTCTTATTTTTTATTTCCTCTACTCGGGTATGTTTTGTGGTAATATTTTTAATTCCAACCATTTCGCAAACAGCGTCCACTACTTTTAATTTTTTTGCGATGCTATCAACCGCTAAAAATTGAACCTCTGGAAAAAATATAGCTAGTGGTACACAAGGGAAACCGCCACCACATCCAATATCAATTACTTGTGTACCTTTTTCCCATTCGGCAATAGCGGCAATACTTAAGGAATGTAAAATATGGTGCAAGTAAATATGATCAATATCTTTTCTAGAGATGACATTGATTTGACTATTCCACTCCTTATAAGCGGGCGCTAGTCCTGCTATTTGCTCCAATTGCTTGGGTGTGAAATCGGCAAAGTATTTGGTTATTAGTTCCAATTTTTCTGTGGGGCTTTCCATACACTAGGCAAGGTAAATAAATAATAGAAGATTGACCAAAAATCGAATAAAATAAACCAAGGCCAAAGGTCTAGCTCATTCAGCTTCTTCATGGTACTTCTCAAAATTGTTCCTTGCACAATCATTCTAATACCCCATAGAATACCTAATAATAAATATTGTTGAGTAAGTATGATAGCAGTAATTAAAACAGGATAGACTAAAAATTGACTAATGGCATAAAAAGCAAGTAGGGTAGCATGCGATAATTTATAATATTTGCTGGTAGTGTAATGCCTGTATTTTTGATTCATCCAATCGTGCAATGATGTTTTAGGTTCACTTAAAGTATGAGCATCTTTATCAATTACAATCGCAGTATTATATTTATTAGCCACTTGATTAATAAACAAATCATCATCCCCACTAGGCAATTGATTAATAGAAGAAAATCCTTTGTTGCGAATAAACACCTCTTTCTTATAAGACAAGTTGCGACCAACACCCATATAAGGCAATCCTGCTAAGGCGTATGAAAAATATTGAAGTGCTGTTTGAAAAGTTTCAAAACGAATTAATTTATTAATAATACCAGGCTTCTTTTTATAAGCGCCATAGCCTAACACAATTTCAATACCATCATCATAGCCATCTTGCATTAATCGCATCCAATGTTCGCTTGCTGGAACGCAATCGGCATCGGTTAAAAGTAAGGTTTCATTTTTTGCAGATTTAATACCTATGGATAAAGGAAATTTTTTCCCATTAATCATTTTAGCTTCTTGTGAAAGTAAAACGGGATTTAAATTTTTAAATGATTTCTTAAATTCTTCTAATAAATATTTTGTTTCATCTTCGGAGTTGTCATTTACTAAAACCACTTCATGTGTAGTATTATACTCCTGTACTAAAACCCCTGGTAAATTATTAGCTAAATTAGCAGCTTCGTCTCTTGCACAAATAACTACCGATATGGGGTGTTCCATATTAGTCGTTTTGCTAGGTTTTTTATAAATAGCTAAACGAAGAAAAAAGTACAAGTAATAAAACAGCTGAATGGCAATAATCCCAATAAAACTGCCTATCAATATATTTGACAGCGGTAGGTTAGTTAACATGTTACAAAAGTATAGCATGCACCTTCAACTACTTCAGTCCTAGATTGAATGTGGAAAAATAGCCCATTTGACCTTACCTTTGCGCCATGGCGGCACTAGCATTTAACTTAGCATATGAAAGCAAAATAGGGGCTTCGAGAGCAGGCACTATTACTACCGATCATGGGACTATTCAGACCCCTATATTCATGCCCGTTGGAACCATTGGGTCTGTAAAGGCAGTAACGCAGCAGCAACTTAAACAGGATATACATGCACAAATTATATTAGGGAATACCTATCATTTGTATTTACGACCAGGAACCGAAGTAATGGAGGCTGCCGGAGGGTTACATCGTTTTATGAATTGGGACCGACCTATCTTAACAGATAGCGGTGGTTACCAAGTTTTTTCATTGGCATCTAATAGAAAAATTAAACCTGAAGGTGTTTTATTTCAGTCTCATATAGATGGTAGCAAACATTTATTTAGTCCTGAAAAAGTAATGGATATTCAAAGAAGTATTGGAGCAGATATTATCATGGCTTTTGACGAATGTCCTCCTTATCCAAGCGAATATGAATATGTGCAAAAGAGTATGAATCTAACCCATTTATGGTTGGATAAATGCTTTAACAGGTTAGCAGAAACACCCGATTTATATGGACATACACAAAATTTATTCCCCATTGTACAAGGGGGTACTTTTGCCGATTTAAGAAAAGCGTCCTGCGAATACATTAGTTCAAAAAATGCAGTGGGTAATGCAATAGGTGGATTAAGTGTGGGCGAATCGGAGCAAGAGATATATGATTTTACACAATTGTGTTGCGAAAACTTACCCAAACAAAAACCGCGTTATTTAATGGGTGTAGGAACACCATGGAATATTTTAGAAGCAATTGATTTAGGAGTAGACATGTTTGACTGTGTAATGCCTACGCGCAATGGACGTAACGGCATGGTTTTTACAACACAAGGTGTTATTAATATAAAAAATAAGCAGTGGGCTAACGATTTTACGCCACTAGATCCAGGACTACCCAATGAAATGAGTCAATACTATACAAAGGCCTATATGCGACATTTATTTGTGGCAGATGAAATATTAGGATTGCAATTAGCGAGTATTCAGAACCTATCTTTTTATCTTTGGTTAGTAGGGCAGGCGAGGGAACATATTATTGCAGGGGATTATACTAGTTGGAAAAAAACAATGGTTGCACAAATTAGTAAACGTTTATAATGAACCTTAAAGGAAATAAATAATTTGAAAAAATTAGATTGGTACATATTAAATAAGTTTTTAAAAGTATTTTTTTTCTCCATCTTTTTATTTGCTGTCATTGCAGTAGTAATAGATGTGAGTGAAAAGACAGACGATTTCGTGAAGTCTGGTTTTTCTGCAAGTGAAATTTTTACACATTACTATATTGGTTTCATTCCACATATCATTGCTTTATTATTTCCTTTATTTGTTTTTATTGCTGTTATATTTTTCACTTCAAAAATGGCAGGGCAAACTGAAATCATTGCTATACTAGCAAGCGGTACAAGTTATAATAGATGGTTGAGGCCTTATTGGATTGGAGGTGTTTTATTAGGATTGCTTTTATGGATATCGAATTTATATTTTATACCAAAGGCCAATATCATTAGAGGAAGTTTTGAAGCTGCATATGTAGATACACATTCTAGTTACAATGCTTTAATTCAAGGTTCAGATGATATATATTTTAAAGTAGACTCTTTTACATATGCAGGTATATATGGTTATGATACGGCTGCTAAAAGGGGGAATAATTTTTTCATTTATAAAGTGGAAGGTGATAAGGTTATTTATAATTTAAGAGCCGAAAATATTCTTTGGGATACGACTGTCAAAAAATGGGCGCTTTCTGAAACAATAGAAAGAAAAGTGTTTAATAATCGGGAAATAGTAACCTATACATCTTCAATGCATAAAAAATTTGGGTTTTTGCCGGTCGATTTAGAGAAAGATAAATACACCAAGGATAAATTAACCACCCTTCAATTAATACGACAAATCAAATTAGAAGAAATAAGAGGGTCTGAGGTGTTAAATGAATTAAAGATTGAACGTTATAGGAGGGATGCCACACCCATTACAGTATTATTATTAACGCTTATTGGCGCAATTATAGCAGGGCATAAGGTGAGGGGTGGAAGTGGCTCCCATTTAGCCTTGGGCTTCATTATTGCCGCACTTTTTATCATTACAGACAGATTCTCTACCATTTTCTCAACAAAAGGCAATTTGCCCCCATTAATAGCTGCCTGGATCCCCAATATTATTTTTATATGGGTGGTATATTATTTGTACAAAAAAGCACCCAAGTAAATCTATTTTTAGGTTAACTTTGTGCCGAAATTTAAACGGTTTTCAATCACAATATTTTGGAATATGGAAGAAATTAAAGATAGGTTTAACGCAAAAGCTATTGAAGCTAGTGTAGAAATTAAAGAGTTGATCAAACAACATGGTGATAAGAAAATTGGAGAAGTAACTTTAGCCCAAGCCTATCAAGGGATGCGTGGAATTACTGGACTTGTTACTGAAACAAGTTTATTAGATGCGCAGGAAGGAATCCGTTTTAGGGGATTTACTATTCCCGAATTACAAGCAAAATTACCAAAAGCACCAAAAGGCGATGAGCCTTTGCCAGAGGGTTTATTTTATTTAATGATGATTGGTGAAATACCTAATGATACAGATGTACAAGCCATAACAAATAATTGGCAAAGAAGAAGTCATGTTCCTTCACATGTATTTGATGTAATTGATGCCTTTCCATTAAACAGTCATCCCATGACTATGTTTGTTGCTGCTGTTATGGCATTGCAAACAGAAAGTAAATTTGCACAAGAGTATGCAAAGGGGATGAATAAAAAAGATTACTGGCAATATACCTACGATGATTCCATGGATTTAATTGCAAGATTACCAAGAGTAGCGGCATATATCTATAGAAGAAAATATAAAAATAACGAACACATTCATCCCAACGGATTATTGGATTGGGCAGGTAACCTAGCTTACATGATGGGCTTTGAAGATGAAAGCACTAAAGAATTAATGCGTTTGTATATGACCATTCACGCCGATCATGAAGGTGGAAATGTATCAGCACATACAACACACTTGGTAGGATCTGCATTAAGCGACCCCTATTTAAGTTATGCTGCAGGTATGAATGGTTTAGCAGGTCCTTTACATGGATTAGCGAATCAAGAAGTGATTAAATGGATTTTTGAAATGCAAGAAGCCATTGGAACCGATGAGCCTACTGCTGCTCAAATTGCTGAATATGTTCAAAAAACATTGGCTTCAGGAAAAGTAGTGCCAGGTTATGGTCATGCAGTTTTAAGAAAAACAGATCCACGTTTTACCGCACAAATGGCTTTTGGTAAAAAACATTTAGCGGATGATAAGTTAGTAAATACGGTTTGGAAAATTTATGAAACAGTTCCTCCTATATTAGAGTCACTAGGAAAAGTAAAAAATCCTTGGCCGAATGTGGATGCGCATAGTGGCGCTTTATTAGTTCATTATGGTATTGTTGAATACGAATTTTACACAGTCTTATTTGCTGTTAGTAGAGCATTAGGTGTACTAGCAAGCTTAACTTGGGATCGTGCATTAGGATTCCCATTAGAGAGACCAAAATCAGTTACCACAGAAGCAGTTAAACTTTGGTTAGACGGTAAAGGAGAAATTTAGCGTCTAATTAGATAGGGGAATTAGTCCCGATAAATCGGGATTGGTAGAGCGTCCCGAATTTCATTCGGGAAGGTCAGCGGTTCGAACCCGCTATTCTCCACATTGTAATATATTATTCTTATAAATGCATTTAATTAGTAGGGCTTCATTTATTTTATTGTTCTTTTGCTTTACTGTCATTTCAAATGCGCAACAACGTTCCGTTTTAATTAAAGTAGTGGATGCGAAAAATAATCCCGTTGCTTTCGCGAATATTGCGCTTACTAATAAATTAGATAGTACTAAGTCAATCAATGCTATAACAGATACTTTTGGGCTTTCAAAAATAAATGTAGTTGCACAAAATAGTTATACGCTTAAAGTTTCGGCTATAGGGTATAAGAAGTTCTCAAAAGAGTATCTAATAAACGAGCAAACTAGTTTTGCAGTTAAACTAGCCGAAGATCCCACACAATTAAACGAAGTAGTCGTAAAATCATCGAAGCCATTAATTCGTCAAGAAGATGATAAGTCGGTGGTAGATCCAGAACCATTGGCAGCAAGCTCTACCAATGCTTATGAAACGGTTGAAAAAGTACCTGGAATTTTTATAGATCAGGATGGTAATATTTATTTGAATGGGTTGTCTCCAGCGGGTGTGCAAATTAATGGACGTGATTTAAAAATGAGTGCATCAGATATTGCTATTCTGTTAAAAAGTTTACCCCCTAATGCTATTCAAAAAATTGAACTTATTAGAACACCTTCTGCTAAATATGACGCTTCTGGTGGTGGTGGTTTGGTGAATATCGTTTTAATGAAAGGGGTTAAATTAGGTGTAAATGGATCCGTGAATACTGGGTTTGCGCAAGGAAAATATGGCAATCAATTCATTGGATTTAATTTAAATAATAATAACGATAAATTAAGTTCTTATGTGAATGCGCAGTATAATAATGGCAATGATTATTCAATTACTAATACAGATAGAATACTTACCAGTGATTCTGTATTAAGTCAAGAAGCAAGAGCAGTCAAGCCTAATCACTCCGTGAATATGGGTTATGGTTTTGGGAAAACCATTAAAGAAAAATGGGAATTGAATTATGATGGAAGAATGAGTCAAAATAAATTTGACAATACTACCAATAGTGAATCTTTCTTGCATCAAATATCAAGCAATAAAAATACAGGCAATTTACAATCTTATGTAAATAATAAGGGCACCAATAATTTTCTGAATCAATCTTTTAGGGTAAAACTAAAGTTAGACACAGTTGGCGGAGAATGGGTAAACGATGTTGCTTTTAATATTTCAAACAATAGTACCTATCAAACTTATACTAATTTATTAATCTCTAAAAATACTAGTACAGGGGGAGATGGTGATTATGGAAACGATAGAAATTTTTTCACCTATCAATCTGATTTTAGAAAGAAAAAATTTGGAATAAATATTGAATCGGGTATTAAAACTTCTATTTTAAATTTTGACAATCATTCTAATTACACTAAAACTACTTTAGGCCAAACAGTTCCAGATCCCTTTCGCACCAGTAGTTTTCATTACAAAGAGCAAATTAATGCAGCCTATTTGCAAGGGTCTAAAGCCTGGGGGCCTGTAATTTTGAAGTTTGGTTCAAGGGTAGAGCAAACCATCATGCAAGGGCATCAATATATTCCAAAGGACACTACTTTTTCATTGAATCGAATAGACGCGTTCCCTTATGTTTATTTGAGTAGAAAAATATTGATGATCATGAGTTATGAACTTCGTGGATTTTTAGTCTATCGAAAAACAATTAGTAGACCTTCTTATGATTATTTAAATCCCTTTGCTAAATACATTGATCCATTTTTATATGAGGTAGGTAATCCTAATTTAAAACCTCAATTCACTAGTAATTACGAAGCCAATATTAGTGTAGATGATAAACCCTTGTTTGCGTATGGTGTCAATGAGACCACTGATATCTTTACCAATGTAGTATATCAATCTCCTACTAATAAACAAGTAAGTTATCGTACTTATGATAATTTGGGAAAAAGCAGAGAGACTTATTTTAGAGTGATAGGTGTTATTCCTCCTGGTAAAAAGTTTTTCGCAGTATTAGGTACCCAGTATAATAGAAATAATTATACTGGATTTTACGAAGGCAAGCCAATTGTTTTTAATAGAGGTACATGGTCTGTATTTACCTTTCAATCTTTCAAGTTAGATGGATCTTCTACCATTACTTTAAATGGTTTTTGGAGATTTAAAGGGCAACAACAATTTTATGAATTATCTGATTTTGGAACTTTGAATGCGACCATCAATAGACAGTTTTTAAAGAAAAAATTAACTGTTACTGCTAGCTACAACGACTTTTTATTTACCAATAATAATCATTTTGAATTGCATCAAGGAACTCAAAATGCTGTGGGGTATAGAGAATCAGATTCAAGAAGGATGGGATTATCGATACGTTATAATTTCGGTTTTAAACCCAAAGAGAACAAATTGGATATGTTTGATCAGCCGGCTACCGAAAGAAATTAATATTTAATTTGCATTATCCAAATTGCTGTATTAGTGCAACGATACTCATTGAGCCCATCATAGCTACCACCATCCAGCCCATTACTTCAATCCAAATTGGGTATTTAAATTGTTTTAATACGGGTAATTTTCTGCCAGCAATTAGCATTATAGAAAGCGCAAAAGGTAAAATAAATCCATTAACGAGGCCTGCCATTAATAAAAGCTCTTTAGGTTTTCCTAAAATAACAAAAATGGAGGTTGATATAATAATAAAGGCGGAAATAGCTTTACGCTCGTTTTGAAGAAAAGTAATTTTTGTATTTTTTATAAAACTGTAGGAAGTATAAGATGCGCCAATGACAGAAGAAATAGCGGCACTCCATAATACAATTCCAAAAATAAACAAACCCCATCTTCCTCCTGCAGATTCAAAAATAGTAGCAGCAGGATTGTTCTTGTCAAGATGAATGCCTTTGCTCACAATACCCACTGCGGCAAGAAATAAAATGAATCGCATGAAAGAGGAAATTAAAATACCACGGCTTGCACTTTTAGTAACAAATTTAATATGCTCTGTGCCAGAAATGCCAGCATCAATTAAACGGTGTGCCCCCGAAAAAGTAATATAACCACCCACTGTGCCTCCAACAATTGTTACGATAGCAAGTAGTGAAATTTTCTCTGGAATAAATGTATGATGCACTGCTTCTAAAATAGGAGGGTGTGCTGCATAAACAATTATTAAAGTAAGCCCAATTTTTATAATGCCTAAAACTTTAGTGAGTTGATCTAGCATTTTGCCAATTTCTTGTATCCAGAAAATAACAATGGCAACTACACCACTTATGATGGCACCTTTAGCAAAGCTGATGCCTGTTAAAATATTTAATGCCAATCCACATCCTGCAATATTCCCAATATTAAAAGCAAAGCCACCAAGGATCACTAAAAAAGAAAGCAGATGACCTAACCCAGGAAAAAGTTCATTGGCAATTTCTTGCGCACGCATACCACTTAAAGTAATTGCACGCCAAATATTAATTTGTGCACCAAAATCTAAAATGATGGAAATTAAAATTACAAATCCAAAACTGGTAAGTAATTGTTCGGTATAAAATGATGTTTGTGTTAAAAAGCCAGGCCCTATGGAAGAATTGGCCATGAGAAAAGCAGCGCCAATACTTAATCCAGTCATAGATTTCAGCGGATTGCTAGTATTAGGTGTACGCAATTTCAATATGATTGTCTTTTAAAGTTTTATGTATTGCTTTTGCAAATTCAATAGCATTTTCACCATCACCATGAATACAAATGGTATCTGCTTCAATTGTTATAGGATCACCTTGAATGGTGTTTACTTTTTGATTATTTATTATTTGTAATACTTGTAAACAAGCTTCTTCTGTTTCATGAATCATTGCATGCTCTAAATATCTAGGGGTGAGATGCCCATCTAATTGGTAGGTTCTATCGGCGAAAACTTCATTGGCGAAAGGTTGGCCTAGGATTTTAGCTTGCGTAATTGTTTTACTTCCACTTAGTCCATAAATGATGATGTCGGAGTCAATAGCTTGAATGGTTTGTATAAATATTTTACTAAGCGCTTCATCTTTAGCACAATCGTTATACAAAGCACCATGTAATTTAACATGATGCATTTTCGCTCCTAAGGGGATGGCTACTTTTTCAAAAATATACATTTGTTCTGCTATCAGTTCGGCCATCTCTAATAAAGAAAGCATTTGCGAAATGCGTCCAAAATTTTCTTTGTCTGGATAACCAGGATGTGCACCCACTGCAACATTATTCGCTAAGGCTAATTCGATTGTTTTTTTAAGCGTATCTAAATTACCTGCATGAAATCCACATGAAATATTGGCACTACTTATATAGGGCATAATTTGGGATTCATTACCCATGCCTTCACCCATGTCGCAGTTAAGATCTATGGATAAATTTTTTTTCAATTTGTTGGTATAATTTGTGTGCGGTATCAATATTGGTTTCCATAAAATGAATACTTGCTTGATTCGATAATTGCGCAAACCTTGGTAAATCTACCAAAATAATTTGACCCAAATTAGCATAGCCTCCAATGGTCTGATGATCGGCCATTAAGACCATGAGTTCTCCGTTAGGGAGCAACTGCAAAGTACCTCTTGTTACTGCTGCAGATAAGTATTGGTTAGGTTTATGTAAGGGTAACAATGGGCCCTTTATCGGATAGCCCATTCTATTAGATTGTAAACTAATCTGAAACTTACTACTTACCAATGATTCTTTAGCAGAGGGGGTGAGGTCTTCCCAAGCTGGGCCAGGAATAAATCTGATGGGGTCTGTGGAAAATACTTGGCTTTGTATTTCATTGATTATACCATTGATTATTTCATTGGTAATTGAATTATTAGGCAGGTCTGTATGGGTTGGATTAGAGAATTCTTTTTCATTATTGGCGCCCCATTCAAAAATGTCATTTTTTTGAATTCGTTTTGCAAAATAACTATGGCTATCTAACCATGTTTCATTTTTTATTTTTCCTTGTATGGCAATATAGGCGACTCTTCCTTGTAAAGGTTTTAAAAATTGCAAGACATCATTTTCTTTTACAGTGATGGGTGTATGTAATGCAATACTTTTTTCATTGAGTAGCGGCACAAAATTTGCACCACTTATGCAAATGGTATAGTTGCTCGTAAAACAAAAAGTACTTGCAGGAAAATGAATTTCAAAAACAGGTTCGGTAATTGTATTATGTAAAATAAAATTGGCAAGTTGCGCCGATTGATAATCTAGAAATCCATTAGGTTGAATACCTAAATGTTGATAGCCATAACGACCTTTATCTTGAATCGTATCTGCAATACCGCTTTTGATAACTTTAATGGCCATAAAAATTATTTATATTCATTTAATTTTTCAAATGCAGCAAAATCTATTGGATAAAATTGTATGCGATCACCTGCTTGTAATTTTCCTAAAACGGAAGGATTGGGATCAAATATTTTAAGAGGCGTTCTGCCAATTATTTGCCAACCTCCGGGCGAATTCATAGGATAAATACCTGTCTGTTCTCCAGCAATACCAACACTTCCAGCCATTACTTCTTTTCGGGGGCTTGCATGCCTCGCTATTTGAATTTTTGTATTAACTTTTCCCATATAAGCAAATCCAGGCAGGAAACCCAAGCAATATACCAAGTAAATTTCTTCGCAATGTTTTTTAATTATTTCGTTAATTGAAATATTATTTTTTGTTGATAAATTTTCTAAATCAATTCCTAGCGAAAGATCATAACAAACCGGAATTCGAATTATTATAGGGGAATTATTCTCTTGTTTTTTTTCGGTTTCAAATTGCAGTTGATTATTTTTTTTAGTCAATTCAAATTGAGTTAACAATGAATTGGCAAAGGCTATTATTGAATGGTTATTTTCTATCGCTATTTTATTTTTATAAAATTGTTGAATATCATAAACCAATGTGAGTGTATGATAGGAGGGAATTGATTCAATTATAAAATCATTTTTTGCTAACTCAATCCAATTTTTTAATTCAATTATTTTTTCAATAATTTCTTCCTGCATGTTTGCAGTTAATGAAAAAACAATTGCATGATCTCCTAGAAGATTTACATTCCACTTTGATTTTTCAAAAATTGTTTCTTTGCTTGACATCTGAACTAAAAGGTAGTAAAAAATAGAAATTAAAGCGAAATTCAAATTTGTAGAAAAAAATCTACGAAAAAGGGCCAAAAACTAATGAAAAATAAGATTCGTATGTGTAATTTGTACACACCTACTAATACTAGTTAGTGTACAAATAACACTTTTTTATAAAATGTTCAAAAAAAGTGACTTAAACCTTTGTTGATGTTAAGAAACTGTTATATTATTGGGATACGATTGTATTAAATTTTAAAATCAAACCCGAACACTATGCGAAAATTTCTACGTTTAATTACGGTTCCTTTGTTACTATGGGGCCTTGTTGCGTCTGCGCAAACAAGAACCATCAAAGGACAAGTGGTTTCAGCTACAGACGGTAAAGCCGTTGCTGGTGCTACTATTTCAGTTAATGGACAAAAGGTCTCTGCTATTGCTAGCGAAGATGGTTCATTCGCTGTTACTGTTTCTGGTACAGTTACTTTATCTGTAAAATCTGTTGGTTTTGCAAATAAATCAGTTTCTGTTGCTGGATCACAAAACACAATCAAAGTTTCATTGACTGAGGAATCTGCTCAATTAAATGAAATTGTGGTTACAGGTTACACTGCTCAGAAAAGAAAAGAAATTACTGGTTCTGTATCAGTAGTAAGTGTAAAAGACATGAAGTCAGTTCCTTCTGGTACTGCAGAACAAATGTTACAAGGTCAAGCCGCTGGTGTTACTATCATCGGTTCTGGTAGCCCAGGAGAACCAAGTAACGTGTTCATCCGTGGTGTGACTTCTTTTGGTAACTCAACTCCACTTGTAATTGTGGACGGAGTTCAATCTGCTCCTGGTGATTTAGGTTCTTTCCGTGATTTATCTGCTAATGATATCGAATCAATCCAAGTATTGAAAGATGGTCAAGCAGCGATTTACGGTGCTCGTGGATCTGCAGGTGTAATCATTGTAACAACTAAAAGAGGTAGAGGTAAAGCATCTGTTTCTTACGATTCTTACACTGGTATTCAAATGCCAAAAACAGGAAACGTTTGGAATAAGTTAGATCCTCAAGGTATGGCTGATTTATTTTTCTTAGCTGCTAAGAACTCAGGACAAGTAGATGCTGCGGGTAACGTATCATCTGGTCAATATGGAACTGGTAAAGTTGCTGTATTACCTGACTTCATTAAAGCGGGTACTAAATCAGGTGTTTCTGCTTCTGATCCTGCAACTAATCTTGCATTATATAACAACAACTATTCTAAAGGTGGAATTTACTTAATTGTTCCAGCTAATAAAAAAGGTACTGATTGGTGGGATGAATTGTTTGACCCAGCTCCTATGACAAGTCATACAATTACTGCATCTGGTGCACAAGACAAATCAACTTATTTATTCTCTTTGAACTATTTCGATCAAAAAGGTACTTTGATGAATACATACTTGAAGCGTTACTCTATGAGAGCTAACACTACTTGGAACATCAAAAACAATATCCGTATTGGTGAAAACTTACACGTGTTTTACAAGTCTAACCCAAGAATTGGTAACAACCAAGAGGGTAATGCTGTAAACAACACTGCATGGGAACAACCAATCATTCCTGTATTTGATGCAGGTGGAGGATATGGTGGTACTGCAGGTAGCAACTTAGGTAACTCTTCTAACCCTTATGCTAACCAAGATCGTCAAAAAGACAACGTTAACCATAACTGGCAAATGCAAGGTAATGTGTTCGCTGAAATTGATTTCGCGAAACACTTTACTGCTAAAACAG
>CAINWZ010000026.1 GCA_903854725.1 uncultured Bacteroidota bacterium | reverse complement strand
GTTTTACTTAATGCCTTTTTTATATCATCGGGGAAAAACCCTTGTTGTATAAATTGCGCAAGCAAAAGTCCATAAATACTTTTCCATTCTTTGCCATGTGCATCTACCCTATTCCTAAATTGTTCGTAACATAAAAGGTGGGCTAATTCATGAAGTAAAGTAATGAGGAACTCATATTTGTTTAAATTCCCATTGACCGAAATTTTATGATTTGCTCCTTGAAATGCATGGCGATAATCACCTAAAACAGACTTCCTTGCTTTTGTAACTGTTAAATGAACTTTGTATTGATTGATTAAGGCAACAACAGGGGCAAATGCACCATCAGGCAAATAGGCATTGAGTGCGTTAAGTGGATGTTCAACTTTTGCCAAGAAAAATATTTAATGCGGTTTAAAAACTAATTCTTTTTTGTAGCCCACCGAATTTCAAGCCAAGAATACAATAAATAAATACCCATACAAACCAATAAAGTAGGTATACCTACCTTTGTTTGCTGTGTTTTGGCATAAATCAAAGCAGCTATTGCAAATACGCCCAATTTCATAAGTGTACCCATCATCACAGAACGAATCATTGCATTGGGATTATTCATATCCATTTTTAATACGCGGATATAGCTTAAAAATGCCATTAAAATTAACATGGTATTTACTACAATAATAAAGTAGTAATTAAAATTTGGCATTTGCTCCATGACTAAAAAACACAAGCAATTTATGAATGCGAAAAGTGCAAGTAGCGGTGTCATTTTTTTTATAAACATATCAATTACTTTGTTTCTTTAATAATTCTATATAAAGTGAAAAAAATAAACGCAAAAGGCAATATCCAAATCAACATTGGCTTGAAACCCCAATAAGCATCTCCCTTTTTACCAATATACAATAACAACAATAAGCCTGCAATTAATTGGGATCCTAAGCCAGCATAATTTGCCCAAACGGTTACCGGCTTATTTTTTTTATTATCGTTCGTGTTAAAATTCACAACAAAAATTAATCATTTGAAGGTAAGCTTTCGGGTAATTTCAAAGGGATGGTATCTAATTGCTTAGCGTTCCCTTCAGAAAGTACTTTTTTTATCCCTTCTAAATATTGTTCTTTATAGTGTAGGGTTTGCTCTAATGAATCGGTCCTTATTTTCAATAACTGAAGCGCAGTTTGACTTTCTTTGGTGCCGTATCCTGGAATGTAATACTTGAGTGGGGTAAAAGCAATTAACGCTATGGTTAAGCCTACCAACAATATAAAGCTTACACTAAAACCAATATAAACTGAAGTCCTAGACAATCTAAACGCTACTACCTCATCATAAGTATCATCGTTCATGATGACCAAACGATAGGTGTTACTGGTCCGTTTGAAAGTATTATTATCGTCTAAAATTGCCATATTAAAAGTTGCAACCTAAAGATACAAAATAAACAGAATTAATTGTATTTTTAGTCGTTATTAGTCCTACCATGAAATTGTTGCAGATCCCATTAAAATACCGGCTTTATCCACTACTCCTTCTGGGCTGTATTTTTGTACTAAATACCGATGTTTTAGCGCAGGATTCTAGTAAATCAATACTAGATATCAACAATACAAAATTGATTAAAAAAGTAAACAGTGTATTAGACAGCAATCAAAAAAAAATAAATAACTTTTTATTTAAAAAAATCGATAATGCCAAAGCAAAATTAGATAGCACCACACGTAAGTTTATCCCCTACGAAGAAGAGCGACCACTCCCCTATGAAATTCTCACAAAGAAAAAATATACACTTGGCCGTCGTGCTTATCAAAATACAGTTTCAAAATTCAATTATATATTTCACGCAAATGAAGAATTGACAGAAATTATCAAAGATGCACGCGCTTATTTACAGGAGGATTACACCACCTTAATTCCATTTTACGATTACGACTTAGCCAATACTTCTAAAAAAGATATAGATTCAATCATCTACCGATGTAATGCCAATGTGGTCTTACATGATTTAAGAAGTAATTGGGTGGACGATGCTTATTTATTATTAGCCAAAGCTTACTTATTTCATAAAAATTTTGATACAGCAGGTAGTTTATTGCAATACATCAACTATGCTTTTG
>CAINWZ010000025.1 GCA_903854725.1 uncultured Bacteroidota bacterium | reverse complement strand
TTTCCATTATATTTGCCGACTAAAAATCAGTTAACCACACTATTATGCAACTCAAAGGATTAGTGCGCTTTTTTACTATTGCGCTTATTTTAATTTGTCTTTACCAATTGTCATTTACTTGGTTTGTAAGAAGTCACGAAAAAGCCATGGAAGCGAAAGCCACTTCATGGGTGAAGAAATTCCCAAAAGCAGATCAAGTCTACCCTTCTAATAAGGAAGAGCAATTGTTATACAACGATAGCTTAAATGATATTCAAAAAGCTTATTATAAGAAATTATTAGATAGCACCAAAGACACGAAATTGGCTTTTGGTTTAACAACTTATGCTGCTGCTAAAGAAAAAGAATTAATGTTAGGCCTTGATTTACAAGGAGGTATGAGTGTTACGATGGAAGTAGGTCTAGATGGCTTAATTAAGTCTTTAGCCAACTATACCAAAGACGCCTCTTTCAATACTGCTTTAAACAATGCCGTACAAAAGAAAGCAAACAGCCGTGCCGACTTAATCTCTTTATTTAGAGAAGAATATGCTACTATTAATCCTACTGGAAAATTAGCTCCATTATTTGCAACAAGAAGCAATGGTAAATTAAAATTTGATGCTTCTGATGATGCAGTAGTTACTTACTTAAAAGAACAATCAACACAAGCCTTCAATAATACTTATCGTATTTTAAGAACACGTATTGACCGCTTTGGTTTGGCATCTCCAAATATTAACCCTGATGCTACAAAAGGCATTATCAATATTGAATTAGCGGGTGTAAATGACAAAGAGCGTGTACGTTCTTATTTACAATCAACTGCGAATCTTCAATTTTTTGAAGTGTATACTTTTGAGAACAAAGATTTTCAAAATGGAATTATTGCAGCGGATAAAGCTATTGAAGCTAGCTTAAACGGTACTACCGATACTAATAATTTAGCGAAAGCAGATACTTCTAAATTAAGCCTTAACAAAAATCCTTTGTTAAAGACAGTTCAGTTTACACAACCTTTCCAAGGAAAGAATGGTCAATATGTATACCCTGCTGAAATTGGTTACACATTAAAAAAAGATACCGCTAAATTAAATGCTTATTTAGCAATGCCAGAAGTAAGAGCTAAGTTCCCTTCGAACTTGGTATTCATGTATGGTAAAGTTGAAAATGAAGATGCAAAAAATAAGGAAGTACTTCCTATTTATGCAATCAAAACTTTAGACAATGGTCAAGCAGAATTAGAAGGTGACCATGTTGCTAATGCAGCACAAGATTTTGACGAAAGAGGTAAGGTTGCCATCAAAATGAATATGGACAAATTAGGTACAAGCATCTGGGCAAAGATGACTACAAAAAATGTAGGCAAGCCGCTTGCTATTGTACTTGATAATATTGTTTATTCTGCACCCAATGTGAATGATGCGATTACAACAGGTAACTCATCTATCTCTGGAAATTATTCTTTAAAAACAGCACAAGATTTAGCTGAAATATTAGAGAGTGGTAAATTACCAGCCCCTGCTAAAATTGTACAAGAGCAATTAGTAGGCCCTACTTTAGGATTGGCTTCTATTCAAGGTGGCGCAATGGCATTTGGTATTTCCTTCTTAGTGATTTTCGCTTTAATGTTATTATATTTTAACACAGGTGGTTGGGTAGCGAATATTGCATTGATATTAAACTTATTGTTTACAATAGGTATATTAAGTGCATTAGGTTTTACTTTAACAGCACCTGGTATTGCAGGTTTGGTATTGACAATTGGTATGGCAGTTGATACGAACGTAATTATTTTCGAGCGTATTAAAGAGGAATTAACCAAAGGTAAAAGCTATCAATTGGCTGTAACAGATGGTTACAAACGTTCTATGTCTCCAGTATTGGATGCACACGTTACTACCCTTTTAACAGCTTGTATCTTAGCTTACTTTGGATTAGGTCCAGTACTTGGATTTGCAACAACTCAAATCATTGGTATTTTACTTTCTTTATTCTGTGGTATTTTAGTTTCTCGTTTAATTACAGATATCTATACTAGCAAAAACAGACACTTCGAATATTTCACAAAAATTTCAAGAGGTATCTTCAAACATGCTTCTTTCAAATTTATTGAATTCAGAAAATATGCTTACATGCTTTCTGCAGTTGTATTGGTAATGGGTATTGCTAGTTTCTTTAACGGATTTGACGAAGGTGTTGAATTTGCTGGAGGAAGAAGTTACACGATCAAATTTAATAAGGCAGTAAATATCGAATCTGTAAGAGATGATTTGAAAAAAGTATTCGGTGAATCTCCTATTATTAAAACAGTAGATTCTAAAAATCAAATTAACATTACTACTTCATATAAAATTAAAGAGCAAGGAAATAATATCGATGCTGAAGTAGAAGGCTTATTATTTAAAGGATTAGAAAAACAATTACCAGAAGGAACTTCTTTAAAAGAGTTTGATTCTCAATACAAGCAAAGTTCTCAAACGGTATTGCCTACTATCTCTGATGATTTAAAAGCTGGTGCTACCAAAGCCACCATCTTTGCATTGATAGCAATTTGTTTATACATCTTTATACGTTTCCGTGATTGGAGATATTCTTTAGGTACTATTTTCTCTTTATTACACGATGTATTTGTTACATTGATTGTATTTAGCTTCTTAAGAAAAGTGGTTCCTTTCCCATTAGAGATTGACCAGCATTTTATTGCAGCGGTATTAACCGTTATTGGTTTCTCTATGAACGATACTGTAATTGTTTATGACCGTATTCGTGAGGATAGCCAAATAATGAAAGGCGCAGACAATGCCTCTATCATTAACAAAGCGATTAACCAAACTTTGAGTCGTACTATTATGACATCTTTAACGGTGTTCTTAACTATCTTAATCTTATTCATCTTTGGTGGAGAAGTAACAAGAGGTTTTGCCTTCGCTATGTTAATTGGAGTTATCACTGGTACTTACTCTTCTATCTTTGTAGCTGCTCCTGTATTAGTTGACTTTGCAAAGAGTCGCCCATTAGGACGCGAAGAGAAAAAGAAAAAATAATACTTCCCTATTATACTAAAAAGGCCCTCGATAATTCGAGGGCCTTTTTTTATTGAAATTTGTTTAAATTTTTTTATGAAAACAATACTCAACCGAGCAATCTTTGAACGAAGTGAGAGAGAGCGAGGATGATGTATTTTTTCGAAAAATTCATTCGTAGACTGAAATTTGTTTAAATTTTTTATGAAAACAATACTCAACCGAGCGATCTTTGAACGAAGTGAGAGAGAGCGAGGATGA
>CAINWZ010000024.1 GCA_903854725.1 uncultured Bacteroidota bacterium | reverse complement strand
TTAGTTATTTCGCGTGCTCTTCTAAATAAGCAACAGCTTGACCAACGGTAGTAATAGTTTCTGCTTGTTCATCAGGAATTGAAATGTTGAATTCTTTTTCAAATTCCATAATTAATTCAACTGTGTCCAAAGAATCTGCTCCCAAATCATTTGTAAAGGAAGCTTCGTTTGTTACTTCTGCTTCATCAACACCTAATTTGTCAACGATGATTTTTTTAACTCTTGTAGCGATGTCTGACATTGTAAAAAGTTTTGTTTACGGCGCAAAAATATACTTTTTGTTAAAAACGAAGTATTTTATTTGCCTTTTTGTTTACACATTTTAAAGACTTCCTTCAAGGTAGGCTTATTTTGGGCTTTTTAGCCTCATTCTGGCCTATAAATAGCTAAAATAGGGTGTTTTATGAGGCATATTAAAGGCGAACAATTAGTAGTTAAATGGGGGCTTTAAAGGATACTTTAAAGTAAAAGTGGATAACCTTCGTTTTGAATGAATGCAGAAAGGGTAAGTTATAAATATCCGATAGCTTATTTATGCTGCAAGATTGTCCTAAGTTCTTGCCTTAATTCGCTTGCCAAATTTTCGGCAGGGATAAGGAAGAAAGTTTTTGGCCCAAAGTAAATATGAAAAAAATGAGGGCTTTCAAAATAATGAGTGACTTCTGCCCAATTCCATTCTGCAGTTCCTTGCATGGATTGTAGTGATGCCTTTTGTGTATCAAAACTAAAATCCCAATGATAGGTAAATAAAGCTGTTTTTTTATAAAAAACTGCTGGCATTACATACCAAAATAATAACAGTAATACAATCCATAATACAGAACCCAGTAAGAATAGTTCTGGTCTAATTTTTTTCATGAATAATAATATACCTGTAAAAATTGCATACACATTTACAACAATCATTAATGTTTTAATTTCCGGTTGCTTAATAAAATGATAGCGTAAAGCTTCTAAGACATGTGCTTTTTGATAATTAACTTCAATTGACATTAAAGAATAGATTGTTTAAAGACGAAGATACAGCCCCAATGGCTTTGTCCTTGTAAAAAAGCAAAGAATTTAAAAAATGCCTATATTTAAATATATAAATTGATACATGAAAGTACTTTGTATTGGGGAAGCTTTAATTGATATGATTTGCACTGACGTAAATGTATCCTTATCAACAGGTCAACATTTTTTAAAAAAGGCAGGCGGCGCCCCCGCTAATGTTGCTGCTGCTATTGCAGCTTTAGGAGGCGATGTAACAATGGCTGCTAAAGTGGGAGATGATCCCTTTGGAGAACACCTTATAGATTTATTAAAAGAAATGGGCGTAGATACTAGTTTGATCATTAAAGACGCTAATTTCTTTACCACTTTTGCTTTTGTTTCTTTAATGAATGATGGAGAAAGAGATTTTTATTTTAATAGAGGTGCTGATAAAGAATTAAGTATGGCAGATTTAACATCACTTGATCTAAAGGAGTATTGCATTGTTCATTTTGGATCGGCTACTGCTTTTTTGCCAGGACCGCTGCAAAGCACCTATACCAATTTACTTACTAAAGCCAAAGAAGCAGGTTGCTTACTAAGCTTTGATCCAAATTACAGACATTTACTTTTTCAGAATAATACAAAAAGTTTTATGCAGCAGTGCAGCCCATTTATTGAGCAATGTCATTTTTTTAAACTGAGCGACGAAGAAGCCATGTTAATTACGGGTTGTGATACGGTAGCATTTGCAGCTGCAGCCTTAAGAAAAAAAACAACTGCTGTTTTTACAATCACTTTAGGCAAAGAAGGCACTTTGCTTAGCATAGGCGATCATCTTGAAATAATTAAAAGTATCATTATTCAGCCTGTTGATGCAACAGGTGCAGGAGATGCGTTTGTGGGAGCAGTATTGTATCAGCTAAATAAGAAGTACCAAAAAGAAATTGATACGCTATCCTTAGAAGATTGGAAAATAATAGTAGGCAATGCGAATAAAGCGGGCGCAAGAACCTGCGAGTACATGGGGGCCATGGAAGCTTTCAAACATTTGAATAATTCCATTTTTGATTAAACGCATAGGACCTCCTATACATTTTGATTCATCTTTAAATTACAAATACTTAATTGTAATTAAAACCTATAGCCAAATCCTAGACTTATACTATAATCTGCAAAAGCAGCGTCACCTCTAGAGAATACTTTGGTATCATTGGTCTTTAAAATATCTGGATAGCTTTGGGGTCTTTCTCTTCTAATAGCCACTGGAGCATATAAATAGAAATTGAACTTTTTATAACTATAATTAGCCCCTGGCTCTATAGCCAATACATTTCCTGGCCTTCTAAACCCGGTATTATCTCCTACTAAATCTTTTGCAGGAATACATTCATAACGAGCGCCCAAGGAAATAGTCAATGCATTTTTTGTCCAATTGGTACCTGCTCTTAATAAGTATTGATCGGGCACACTCATCACATCTGAAGTATACTTAACGGCTGAAGCAGAAGCCATTCCGCCTCTTGCAGTACTTACCCCATTATTTCCTTTTGGATTAATGAGATAATAAACATTGCTATAGGCGCTCCATGTATTATTTAATTGTCTAAAACCGTTTAATTCTAGTGACAACCCCCATCCTCCATCTCCAGGTTGAATGGATTGATCAACAGGTCCCTTTCTTGTTAATATAGCCGTACCTAATTTATAATGAAAAACGTCTTCTGCTTTAAAATTACCTGTTGGCATTTTAAGGCCAACGCCCGCTAATAAGTTCCCTTTACTTCCTTGCTTGGGTGCAATAACCCATTTATAAGCAGTGACTCTTATATCCCCTATGCCTTGTGAAAAAGTTGAATAACGTGGATTGCCCTTAGTGCTGCCCACATGTTCATACAAAGAAGATCTTTCATTATATATCAAAGGAAGATCAAAACCGATACTCCACTTTTCATTCAACCTTCTTACCAATGCAATATCCATGGTACGACTAAAATTTCTAACGTCTGTTTCTTCCGCTACTCTCTGTGTTTGCTCGTCAGTACCATTAAAATGTTTATAGGAGTAAAAATAACGACCACTTATATTTAAATCCCAATTAGGTGCTGCCATTTTTAGTACGCTACTGTCGGGCATCATACCATGCATCATAGAATGCTCCATGGTATTTAATCCACCCACGGTTCTTATAGCTACGCAACCTTGCGCTTTTAATTGCTCCGTAAATACTAAGAAAATGAATATTGCTACTAATTGAATCCTCATGTTTATGTTTTCATTGTTTTGCCAATATTATTGGCTATCTATAAAGAGTTGCAAAGATATAGGGGGGGCTGATTTTAAAAAAATAAATATTGCATAAATTTATCATTGAATTATAGCCCCTAGCAATTAAATTTGCACGTAGACTAACGCTATTTAGTATGTTTGTGTAGTCATTTAAACTATTAACATGAAATATATTAAAACCTCTTTAGCAATAATTGCTGCTTTTATTGTTATCCTAGTTTATTTAATCATCCCCAACAAAATTGTGGTAAGTAAAACCATTTTTGTACACCAGCCAGGTAATTTAGTGGTCAACGCTTTTATGAGTATACAATATTGGGACAAATGGATGCCTCATAAGTCAATCGATGACCATACATTTATCTTAACGCAAGGCAAATTAGAAGTGCATGAATCTTTTTTAGCTTCTATAAAATGTCTTTACACTATTAATGAATTAGCTACCCCAGTCACTTATTCCGCCATTGATGCGGGTGGAGATAGTACAATGATTCGATATGAAGCCAATGTGAATAATCGATTTATTTCCCCTATCAAAAGAATTCATAATTATTTAGATAGCAAAAAAATGAAACTGCAGCTAGATACCACTTTAGAAGCAGCCGCTGTATTTTATACGAAGAAAGAAAATGTAAAAAGAGATACAGCGCAATAGTAATTTTAATGACTTCTATTTGCCAATACAGAATTTAGAGAAAATAAAATCTAATTGATCCTCATTCGTTATCTGACCCGTTATAGTACCCAAGTAATGTAAGGCTTGATTGATATCTATGGCTAACAAATCGCCCGTTGCATTATTAGACAAGCCCGTTTCAATATCCACTAATGCAAATAATAATTTTTTTAGCGCAGTGGCATGCCTTGCATTGGTGACAATAGTTCCTTCTTTGTTTAAGCCATCCCCTACTACCTTCTGCGTTAAAACTTCTCTCAATGCTTCAATATTTTTTTTATCCTTGGCTGCAATAAAAATAACATCTTTCATTGCATCATTGTTAATTAAGGAGGGGTCTATAGCTATATCAATTTTATTACCTACTAATATCATTTTATCATTCCCCATAGCCGCCTGCCATTCTAAAATTTGAGCTGCCGTCGTGGTACTCGCATCAAACAAGGCAATGACAATATCGGCTTGTTCTATTTTTTCTATGCTCTTATCTATACCCATTTGCTCAATCACATCTGCAGTACTTGTGCGAATACCCGCTGTATCTATTAATTTGTACAACACCCCATTAATAGTAAGATATTCTTCTACGGTATCACGCGTGGTACCTGGAATTTCACTTACCAAGGCCCTGTGTTCGTTAAGTAAAGTATTTAATAAGGTAGATTTTCCCGCATTCGGTTTGCCAACAATGGCTACCTGTACTCCATTTTTTATCACATTGCCTAGCTTGAAAGAATCATAAAGCAACTGCGTCTTTAATTGTAATTGTGCTACTAATTTTTCTAATTCTTTTTTATTGGCAAAAGCTACATCCTCTTGTGAAAAATCTAATTCTAATTCAATCAATGCAGAAAATTTAATAAGCTTTTCACGCATCACTTGTAAATCGGAAGAGAAACCTCCCTTTAAATTATATAATGCAGTTTTACGAGAAGCTTCTGTGTTGCTCGCTATTAAATCGGCCACTGCTTCGGCCTGGGTTAAATCTAATTTCCCATTTAAAAAAGCACGTTGTGTAAACTCTCCTGGCTTTGCCAACCTCGCCCCATTTAAAATAAATAGTTGCAAAATGGAATCCTGTATAAAGGGTGAACCATGGCAAGATATTTCAACCACTTCTTCTCCTGTGTATGATTTAGGAGCTTTATACAATGTAACTACTACTTCATCAATCACTTGTTGCCCGTCAAGAATTTTACCAAAATGAACGGTGTGCGAAGTCTTTGCTGCTAAATTTTTTTTAGAAAATACATTCGCCACCATCTCAATAGATTTTGGGCCACTTAATCTTATGACAGCAATAGCCCCCAATCCTGGAGGGGAAGCAAGTGCTACGATGGTATCATTCCAAGTGCTTAAGTTTTCGCGCATAGAAGGCAAAGGTAAACTTTAAACTAGTAACGGAAAATCGAAATCGATGATAAAAAAAGCCTCCCCCGAATTTCGGGAGAGGCTATATAATTATCTTGATTAAAGAGTCTATTAATCTTCAGATACAACAAACACAATGGCTTGTCTATGGCGGTAAATTACATTACGACCATTCTGAACAGCAGGCTTCCATTTAGGACCTCTAGTAATTACACGAACTGCTTCATCCTTTGTGCCATATCCAGGATCGTTCTCAGATTTTACGTCACTGATAGAACCATCTCTAGCTACGACGAAAGAAACAACTACAGAGTATTTTCCAGCTGGTGCGCCATTTTCTACAGGTAAGTCTCTATTTAAAGTTCTTTCCAAGTAGCGGATCCATCCTTGCTGTCCTCCAGGGAATTCAGCCGGGATTTGTACTACTGTAAAAATTTTATCAGTTTCTTCTTCTGCAGGAGGTGCAACGACTGATTCAGTTGGAGCAACTAAACCATCGTCCTTAATACCTTTTTGATCAACAGAACCAATTTTAACGTCTTCTAATTTTTCTACTTCCTTAATCTCATCTTCTTTTTTCACTTCCTCATCTTTAACGATTTTAGGAGGTGTAAATTTAGCCATTTCCACTTTAGGTGGCTCTTGCTTTGGCGGAGGAGGTGGCGGAGGAGGTGGCTTTTTTTCTTGTGTAACATCTGTTAAAGAAACATCTGTCACTATAATTTCAGTCTTTGATTTCTTTGCAGAATTAGACCAAATAGCGCCAGCTGCCAACAGAACTGTTACAGCAAACATACCAATCAACGCCTTTTTAAGACGATCATTATATGTTTTTCTTAGCTCATAAGCACCGTACTCTTTGAACCTTCCCTCAAAAATGAGGTCAAGTACATCGGCGGTTAATATTTTGTTTATGTCCATTTTTAAATGCTTTTAATTGCTAGAAGATTTTGCGTTCTCGTCTGATTTTTGAACCAGTTGTTCTTCAATGTCAAAAATATCTACTAGTGCATATTTTTTTACAATATTGATAGACATTTCATCTAACATATCAATTACGTTTTTGTAATTACATTTTGAACTTGGCTTAATCACGATCACTAAGTCCTTTTCAGGATCATTTGGGTCTTGAGCGATACTTCTCACTTGTACTTTCTTCTTCATGATTATTTCACGAATAGAATTTTCACCATTATAAGAAGCTGAAAGAAAATTAGAAGCATCAGGCTTCAATTGTCCTTCATAATAGTATATGTGATTATCGTCTCCCATCAAGATGGTTAAAGCACCTGACTCCTTAGCTTTATTTTGCTCTTCAGGTTTTACTTTATCATCAGGCAAAATCAACTTCATTGCTGTAGGTTGACTCATGGTTGTGGTAAAAATAAAGAAGGTAATCAAAAGGAAACCTAAATCAACCATCGGTGTCAAATCGACACGCGTAGATAATTTTTTACCCTTTTTGACCCCTGGTCCTTTCTTTTTATGTCCACCACCCGAGGTATCTAATTCTGCCATAGTAAATAGCTTTTAATTAGTTTATAATTTAGTTTTCCTGTTTTTCTCCACTCATTGATTTCTTGTACAACTCTGAACCTGCTGGTGCATTTTCAGGATTCGTAACCATTTGAAATCTCTGAATATTGTTTCTCTTAAATGCAGTAAGTACATTTTTAAATGCTGGATATTTTGCAACATTATCTCCTTTTAACAAGAGATCTAGTTTAGTGCCAGCATAAGCTTCATTTACCACTTGCATCCAAGTAATCAATTCATTATCTGTACTATCCTTACATGGAATGCCAGGAAGTTGGTCACCTTTTCTGCTTTCTTCAGAGATGGCTAAGAAAGATTTTAATCCACCGAAAGAAGCGCCAATAAAACTAGCACTCTTAAAAGCAGCTACGTCAATTCCTAAATTTTTTGTTGCATTTAAAGAATTAGCAATAGTTTCTCTCTTTTGCTTATCATCAATAGTAAGAAATACTTTGCCGTCTTTATCTATCGTAATTAATACAAAATCCTTATTGGGAGCAACTTTAGAAGATACCGAACTTGGTGTCGTTACCGCTATTGCTTCAGAAGGTTTGAACTTCGTTGTTAAGATAAAGAAAGACAATAAAAGGAAGGCCACATCGCACATGGCTGTCATGTCGATGGTGGTACTCTTACGAGGTAATTTGGCTCTACCCATTGTATAGTCTTTTAAAATTTTAAGGATTTGAGTCCTTAATTATTAATAATATTTGTTACTACTATTTGTAGTTAGCAGCGAAGCTTTGAGTTAAAGTAAATCCAGACTCATCAATACCATATGTGATACCGTCAATTCTTGTAGTAAAGACGTTATACATAATAATAGCGACAGCTGAAGTACCAATACCTAACGCAGTATTATACAAGGCCTCAGAGATACCTTGAGATAATTCACGTGCAGCTTCTCCACCACCTTCT
>CAINWZ010000023.1 GCA_903854725.1 uncultured Bacteroidota bacterium | reverse complement strand
GGGCAATGATGTAGCTATTAATATTGGAGGCTCAATGGGTCATTTTGAATTAAATGTATTCAAGCCCGTCATGATATATAATTATTTGCACAGCGCTCGCTTAATTGGAGATGGCTGCGTAAGCTTTAATGAAAAGTGTGCTGTAGGCTTAGCTCCTATCGAAGCCAATATTAACAAACACGTTAATAATAGTTTGATGTTAGTGACTGCACTCAATACTAAAATTGGTTATTACAAAGCTGCAGAGATTGCACAAAAAGCACATAAAGAAGGCACCACTTTAAAAGAGATGGCCGTTAAATTAGGCTATGTCACTCCCGAAGAATTCGATGCCTGGGTGATCCCAAAAGATATGGTAGGCTTGTAGAAGAAGATTCTAAAGTGATCAAAATCCCATTGCTTCTCAGCTCGCCATGACGCTAAAAAATAGAAAAACAACCTAAAAATTAGAACTCGTGCTTCGCACTCAGACAGCTAATTTTTTTAACGTTTGATTTTCTATTTTTCTTTACGCTATGTCTCAATGTTCCGCACTGGAATCTTAATCACTTTAGAATCTTCAAACCCTTTTTTGGCAATAATATTATTGATTGACTGATTATTCAAAGAGAATCAATACTATTTCGAACGAACATTTGAGCGAAGCGATTGAGAGAGAGAAATAGGTATTTATACTCTTGAATAATCTAGATTAATATACCCGCTCTCCGTTCAAATAAGTCTTCAACACTTTCACTTGCAAAATACTATCGCTAGGAACTTTCATTAAGTCTTTATCTAATAAAATAAAGTCGGCTTTCTTACCCACTTCAATACTACCTACTTGTTTTTCCATACGATTGGCTTTCGCTGCCCATATGGTCATACCACGAATAGTTTGCTCACGCGTTAAAGCATTCTCCATTTGAAAGCCACCAGCAGGAAATCCTTTCGCGTCCTGTCTTGCGACAGCTGCTAAAAATGTTTTGAAAGGATTAATTTCTTCTACAGGGAAGTCGGTACCCAAGGGTAACCAATTATTTTGTTCCAGTAATTGCTTAAACGCATAGCCACCTTTTAATCTTTCAGCACCCAATCTTTCTGCGGCCCAATACATATCGCTGGTCGCATGGGTAGGTTGCACCGAAGGCACAATGCTATTGTCTCCAAACAAATGAAAATCTGAGGGATTCATAATTTGAGCATGTTCAATTCTCCATCTTTTATCGTTCTTCCCTTTTAAATATTTAGCATATACATTTAAAATAGTTCTGTTGGCACTGTCACCAATCGCATGCGTACACATTTGAAAATCGGTGTTAATTAATTTAGCGGCAATACTATCAAAATGCGCAGGACTACTTAATAAGAAGCCCGGCCAGCCTGCTTTATCGGCATAGGGCTGCAACAAACAAGCACCTCTTGAACCCAATGCACCATCACCATATACTTTGATCCCCTTGACCATTAATTTATCTGTTACATATCCTCCTTCTGTAAAATATTTAGAAGTATAGGTACTTGGTTTGTCACTTAACATTACATACAATCGCATTTTTAAATCATTCGATTTTTGTAATGCATCTACCCTATCAACATCTTCTGGACTCAATCCACAATCGGTAATCGTTGTTAATCCTGTTGCAAAACAATTTTGTTGTGCTGCCGTTAACCAATCTTTATAATCTTCCTGAGTGGCCGCAGGCACTTGTTTTTCTACGACACCCACTGCATTGTCTATTAATAAACCTGTTAACTGTCCTCCTTGCATGGTAAACTGTCCGCCTTCGATAGTTTGTCCTGCTTTAACACCCGCCAATTGTAAAGCAACATCATTGGCAATACTTGCATGACCATCTACCCTTTCTAAAATAACAGGTCTATCAGGAAATAATAAATTTAATTCAGCATTAGTGGGAAATTGTTTTCCTGGAAAACGATTTTGATCCCATCCTCTTCCTTTGATCCATCCCTTACCCGGATGCTTTACAGCAAAGGCTTTCACTCTTTCAAGGGCTTCTTGCCAACTAGGAACAAACATTAAATCAACTGCGTATAAAGATTGCCCATATCCTAAAAAATGTGCATGCGCATCTATAAAACCAGGATAGATGATAGCATCATGCGCATTCACCACACTATCTGATTGATATTCTTTTAAGATGTCATCATTACTGCCTACTGCAACTATTTTGCCATCTTGTATAGCCATGGCTTCTGCTACAGTAAAATCGTTATTGACAGTATAAATTTGTGCATGATGCACAATTAAATCTACTCTTTGATTAATACAAGCACTAAAAAGTAGTACAGTCGCGAAAGCAAATAATATACGCATAGTAATAGTTTGAGAAAATAAAAGTAAGTAAAAAAACTAGTTCAACAACTCGCAAGGCTTCAAACCAGTATGCTTTTTAAAAGCAGCCGAAAAATGGGAAATAGAAGAATAGCCTAATAAAGCAGAAACATCAGTTACACTCAAAGCTTTTTCATACAACAAATACTTAGCATGCTCCATTCTTTGTTGTTGATAAAAATCAAATATGGTGGTACCAAAAACCTCCTTAAATCCTTTCTTTAAATAACACTCGTTCATGGCCACTTTACGGCTCAATTCCTTAATGGTAATAGGATCTCCAATATGTTGTAATAAAAATTCACGTGCTTGATAAATACTTTCTCTACCTCTGTCATCTGCTAAAAACTTACAAGTAAACATCACTTCTTTTTCTTCTACAATGCTTTCCACACTGTAAACAAGTAACTCATGAATTTTAGCATTTACAAAAATGTTTTCCAAAGAACCGCTGTAGCTATGATTCAATAAGGCATCTAAGGTTAAACGTTTTTTTACACTTAATGGAAAAGTCTTTGTAAAATTATCGGCGTGCTTAAAAGCCAATAATTCATCTTTCTTATTATTCGTTTTTACATTGTGTACAAACTGATGTAAAAAAGTAGCTGTAAAATGAAAAGAAAAAACATCTATGGTGCGCATAGGTCCCATACATTCAGTAGTAGGTAATTGATTACATCCACCACAAACTCTATTGTCGCAATACCTATTGCCAGAAATACAAAACCTTAATTCAAGGTAGTTTTCCTTTGGTTTATTTGCATTGTAATGATATACAAACATGCCTGTGTCTTCAGCAGCCCATGCTTCTTGTGCCAAATACCTTTTAATCTGGTATTGGGTAGACCCAGGAATACGCTGTTCTTTGCTATATAGCAAGGCCATCCCATTAAATTCTAGGGGTGAATTCACTTGCTTTAATATTTCTTGCGCTTGCGTCATTAGGACAAAATTAAGACATAAACGGTAAAGCAACTATTGGCGTCCAAAATGTGACCTAAAAATGACTTAGAAAATAGCCAATTTTTAGGCTAAAAAACTATGCACAAAATGGCTAAAATGGGGATAACTAAATTGACCTCAAAACAGCCTTTAAACCCTTAATTATCTTAAGTTTGTATGCATTCGGAATGCATCGAAAAACAAACAAATTTTAATACATTTATGTCCAACGATTTACAGTCAAACGAATCAGCAGAAAATAAGAATTATGGCGCCGACAGTATTCAGGTTTTAGAGGGCCTAGAAGCCGTTAGAAAAAGACCTGCCATGTATATTGGCGACGTGGGCTCAAAAGGCTTACACCACCTTGTATATGAGGTAGTTGACAACTCTATCGATGAAGCCTTAGCTGGTTATTGTTCTCATATTGAAGTGAATATTCACGAGGATAACTCCATAAGTGTGCAAGACAATGGTCGTGGTATTCCTACTGCCATGCATACTAAAGAGAAGCGTTCGGCATTGGAAGTGGTAATGACTGTGCTACATGCGGGCGGTAAATTTGATAAAAATACCTACAAAGTATCTGGTGGATTGCACGGCGTAGGGGTAAGTTGTGTAAATGCCCTAAGTAAAAAATTATTGGTAACAGTTGAAAGAGAAGGTAAAATATTTGAACAAGAGTATGCTATTGGCGCACCACAATATGCAGTTAGAGAAATTGGTACCAGCGAAAAAACGGGAACACGTGTTCATTTTTGGCCCGACTTAACCATCTTTCAAGAGTCAGTTTATAAAAGAGAAATATTAGAAAGCCGTTTACGCGAATTATCTTATTTAAATAAAAGAATTAGCATCACTATTACCGACCTAAGAGAGAAGGATGATACTGGAAATTTCTATACTAAGAATTTTTATAGCGAAGGGGGTATTGTTGAGTTTGTTCAAATGCTTGATAAAAACGGAAATAGAAATCCAATTATCTCTCAGCCCTTATATGTAGAAGGTTTAGACGAAGCCTCTAATGTAATGGTAGAAGTAGCTTTGACTTACAATGACGATTTTAAAGAAAACATTTTCTCCTACGTTAATAATATCAATACCATCGAAGGGGGTACGCACGTTACAGGTTTTAGAACAGCGCTTACACGTGTGTTTAAAAGCTATGGTGATAAAGAAGGTTTATTTGAAAGAGCAAAAGTTACTGTCGAAGGAGATGATTTTAGAGAAGGATTAAGTGCGATTATTTCTGTAAAAGTTCCAGAACCACAATTCGAAGGACAAACAAAAACTAAATTAGGGAATAGCGAAGTAAGTGGCGTCGTGCAAACTACCGTTTCTCGTGTATTAGAAGCTTATCTAGAAGAGAATCCGAAAGAAGCGAAGTATGTTATCTCTAAAATTATTTTGGCAGCCCAAGCGCGCGTAGCAGCAAAGAAAGCACGTGACATGGTGCAAAGAAAAACAGTTTTGACTGGTGGTGGTTTACCTGGTAAACTAGCCGATTGTTCTGATAGAGATCCAGAAAGATGTGAATTGTATTTAGTCGAAGGAGACTCGGCAGGTGGAACGGCTAAACAAGGCCGCGATCGTGGCTATCAAGCTATTTTACCATTACGTGGTAAGATTTTGAACGTTGAAAAAGCCATGGAACATAAAATTTATGAGAATGAGGAGATTCGAAATATGTATACTGCCTTAGGTGTTACCGTTGGAACGCCCGAAGATCCTAAAGCCTTAAACATTGTCAAGCTTCGTTATCATAAATTAATTATTATGACCGATGCCGACGTGGATGGTTCTCACATTGCTACCCTTATTCTTACTTTCATTTTTAGATACATGACCGAGCTTGTGCAAAACGGATACGTTTACATTGCACAGCCTCCTTTGTATTTAGTGAAAAGAGGTAAGGAGCAAGAATATGCTTATAGCGAAGAGCAAAGAAAAGCATTGGTGATAAAATTAGGCGGTGGTAAAGAAGACGCAGTGACTATTCAGCGTTACAAAGGTTTGGGTGAAATGAATGCAGACCAATTATGGGAAACAACCATGGATCCAGCTCGTAGAACCCTTAAACAAGTAACTATCGAAAGTGCCGCTGAGGCAGATCGTATCTTTAGCATGCTAATGGGTGACGACGTGGCCCCTAGAAGAGAATTCATCGAAACACACGCTAAATATGCTAAAATAGACGCTTAAACCCTAGATTTATTACGTTTTTTGGGCATTTTAACAAAAAATCAAGCCAATCCGTAATTGAATCCCAATAAATAACCTACTTTCAATTAGAAATATTCACTTTAAAATTTATACAAAATGGACACTTCAAAAATGATTAAAGCGTATTGCTTAAAAACTAAAGAAAAAAATGTACCAATGCATGACGCTGTCATCACAAAAACTGCAAGAGGCGGTTATATGGCAGGTGGTAATGATGGTAAAGGAAATAAAATGGCTGCCATTTTAAGCGAAACAAATGCCCTTAAGGCAATCGCTGATGGAGTTGCTAAAAAAGGATTCTAGTAAACCTGGTTTACATTAGATTCTTATAAAAATTTCAATCTAATTAATCTCACAAAAGGCCTTCTTCCGTTTACTCGGAGAGAAGGCCTTTTTAGTTGGCTAATGCCAGCAATTAAATAAAACTAGAGCTCGCGCTATACTTCAGTAGCAAAAACCCCTTGCTTTATTTTTTCCAAAAGGGTATAGCACAACTCCATGCTATTTACATCTTTGATAATTAAGATAAAGTTTCGGCCCACTTGTTTAAAATGCGCTTTATTCATGGCTGTTTGCGCATAAGCTAATAACTGCCTAAATGTATTGCTTTCAAAATAAGGCGAATCGGGTCTATTAATGAAAAAACACCTCAATGTATTTTCTTTCAATGTCATTTTTTCAAAACCTAAGGCAATGGCAATACGGCGACAACGAATGGTAATAAATAAATCATTCACGGAAGTGGGTATAGGGCCAAATCTATCTGTTAATTCTATTTGCATCAATGCCAACTCTTCATCATTTTCTGATTGATCCATTCTAGTATACAAAGACAAACGTTCACCAATATTTTCTACATAACTATCAGGAATCATTATTTCTAAATCAGTATCAATCGTACAATCTTGAACGAAGTCATCTTGCTTGCTAATTTCTTCTTCGAATAATTCTTTAAAGTCGGAACGCTTTAATTCTCTCACGGCTTCGGCTAAAATTTTCTGATACATTTCAAAACCAATTTCCGCCATAAAGCCACTTTGTTCACCTCCTAATAAATTACCTGCACCACGAATATCTAAATCGCGCATAGCAATCTGAAACCCGCTACCTAGCTCGCTAAACTGCTCTAAGGTTTGTAATCTTTTTCTAGAATCATCCGGCAAAGTACTAATAGGTGGTGCCAATAAATAACAAAATGCTTTTTTATTGCTGCGCCCTACCCTTCCTCTTAACTGATGTAAATCGCTCAATCCAAATTGATGCGCATTGTTAACAATAATGGTGTTTACATTCGGAATGTCAACGCCACTTTCTACAATATTGGTGCACACCAATACGTCATATCTTTTTTCTATAAAATCAAATATTTTTTCCTCTAACTGATGACCTTCTAATTGTCCATGCGCATAGCCAATACTAATGTCTGGACAAAGTCTTTGTATCATGTCACACATTTCTGCTAAACCCTGCACTCTATTATGAATAAAAAATACCTGCCCCCCTCTTTCTGTTTCATAATAAATTGATTCGCGAATAATATCTTCGTGAAACACTTGTACTTCTGTATGAATAGGTTGTCTATTGGCTGGCGCGGTATTGATAATACTTAAATCTCGCGCCCCCATTAAACTAAAGTGTAAAGTACGCGGAATAGGTGTAGCTGTTAAGGTTAAACAATCTACATTGGTTCTTAAAGTTTTTAATTTTTCTTTATGCCCTACCCCAAATTTTTGTTCTTCATCAATCACCATTAAGCCTAAGTCTTTAAAATGAACTTCCTTTCCTAAAATACCATGGGTGCCTACTAAAATATCAATCTTTCCTTCTTTTACTCTTTCAATGGTTTCTTTTTTCTGCGCTGCAGATTTAAAACGATTTAAATAATCAATAGTAACAGGAAAATCTTTTAAACGATCTGTGAAAGTTTTAAAATGTTGAAATGCCAAAATAGTGGTAGGCACGAGTACCGCCACTTGCTTGCCGTCGATGGCTGCTTTAAAAGCCGCTCTCACAGCCACTTCTGTCTTTCCAAAGCCTACATCTCCACAAACCAATCTATCCATTGGGGCTGGCGCTTCCATATCTTTTTTTACATCCGCAATAGCCTTGGCTTGGTCTATTGTTTCTTCATACATAAAAGAAGCTTCTAATTCATGTACCATATAATTATCGGGCGAAAAGGCAAACCCCACCTGTGCTTTTCTTTGTGCATATAATTTTATTAAATCAAAAGCTATCAATTTTACTTTCGCTTTTGTCTTATCCTTTAATTTAACCCAAGCATCCGAACCTAATTTATTTACTTTAGGCGGCGTCCCTTCCTTCCCCGTATATTTAGAAATTTTATGAAGCGAATTAATATTTACATATAAAATATCACTGTCCTTGTAAATAATTCTAACGGCTTCCTGCACTTGGCCATTCACATCAATTTTTTGCAAGCCACTGTAGACGCCTACTCCATGGTCTATATGCGTCACATAATCACCAGGCTGCAAATCGCGCAAAGTTCTTAAGGTAATGGCTTTGCTTTTACTATAGGCCTGTTTTACTTTGTATTTATGATAGCGCTGGAATATCTGATGATCGGTATAACAAACAATTTTATGATCATGATCAATAAATCCTTCGTGAATATTTTTTACAATGGGCGTAAACTGAATTTCAGTTTTTAGATCGGTAAAAATGGCATGTAAGCGTTCTAATTGCTTTGCTTGTTCTGCGAATAAAAATAAATGATACCCTTTTTTTTCTAGCTCCTGTAAATTGGCAATTAAAAATTGAAATTGTCTGTTAAAAGAAGGTTGTACCTGTGTATTAAAAATAATTTTTTCTTGTGTACGTTGCGGCTGAAATCCCCACTCTACTATATTTTTTGTTGTCAGCTGTAACTCAGTAGCAGCAACAGTTACAAAGTCCTCTAGATTACTTTCTCTTTTATGGGGATCGTTTTCATCTACCACATTCAACTTAGCATGATGTGCAATAAAATCTTCTAGGGCTTCGTATTGATCATTGCCTTTCTGGGCAATCACATTCCAGTCCTTTAACCATAGCAAGGTATCTTTTGATAAGAATTCTAATAAAGGAATTTTAAGCGTGTCTTCGAATTGCGTTGTCACATTGGGGATAATACTCACTTGCAATAACTTTCGCTCACTTAATTGTGTGGCCGGGTCAAATATCCTTATACTATCTACTTCTTCTCCAAACAATTCAACCCTATAGGGTTTTTCATTCCCAAAAGAATAAATATCAAAAATACCCCCTCTTAAAGCAAATTGACCGGGCTCGTACACGAAATCGGTTCGCTCAAATCCATAGTCAACCAATTGCTGCATGAGGCCATTTAAATTCAAGCTATCATTGGTTTTTATTTGAATAATGTTTTGCTGCAAAGTGTTGCGCATAATAACTTTTTCAAATAATGCTTCTGGATAAGTAACAATAATTTTCTTATTCCCACCCATTGAAATTTTAGTCAAAGCTTCAGTTCGAAGCATCACATGTGATGGATTTAATACACTAAAATTATGCGGGGTTTTATAAGAAGAAGGAAAGTAAAAAAGATCCATTGCCTCTGTTACACTTTCAATGGAATTAAAAAAATAGGCCGCCTCTTCCGCATCATTAAGTACTACTAAATGATTAAACTGATTGGTTTTTTCATTCGTAAAAATAGTTTGTAAAATAAAAGCTATGGATGACCCATGTAAGTTTTGTAAAAAGAGCTGGACAGGCTTTTGGTCTTGAGAGGACATAACTATCCTGTCCGCCAAATTATTTAGGAGGGGGGATTGTTGAAAAGGTTCAAACAGAGATTGCTCATTCATACATCACCCCCCAAAGATACACCCTGTTCTAATAACTTGCTACAGCATTTTGAGTAATAAACTCCCATTATTTAGGTCTTATATTTCGAAAATTCTGCATAATTCATTGTAATTTCGTAATACTTTAATACCCTAATAATTTAGCCATTTCGTATGAAGCATTTTTTATTACTATGTAGTTTTTTATTATCAATAAGTTTACTTTCTAAAGCACAAAATGAAACACAAAAAGTGGTTTTATTAAATAGTGCGAAATACTTTGAAATAAAATCAAGAGCTAATTATACGGAAGCAATCATTAAGGCCAAAGAAAATGGATGGCCAATAAGATATTCTAATAAAACTAAGGCAACAGCAAACCTAATTGGTATTGATGCATTTGGTCAGCCAAAATATGTAACCACATTTGCCGATCCTATACAAGCCATTACTATTAATGCCAATAAAGTATGGCCAAACGGTGGCTTAGGTTTTAACTTATCAGGTTCTTCTGATATTATGACCAATAAATTAGCCTTATGGGATGAAGGTGTTCCAAGACCAACGCATTTTGAATTTAATGGGAAGGTGGTTGAAAAAGACAATGCTACTAAAACGGTTGATCACAGCACACATGTTGCCGGCATCATGTTAAGCAAAGGATTGAATCCACTAGCAAAAGGAATGTCTTATGGAATTAAGGGTGCTTTCTCTTACGATTGGTTTGATGACGAATCTGAAATGGCTGCTGCTGCAGCTGGCGGCTTGCTGGTTTCTAATCATTCTTATGGTAATGTAGCTGGCTGGGATTATAATGATGACTCTACTAGATGGGAATACAATGGAAAATGGAATGAAAAAGAGGATTATAAATTTGGATATTATGACGATGGTGCTCAAGCATATGATTCCATCGCATACAATGCCCCTAATTATTTAATTGTTAAATCGGCGGGTAATTCACGCGTAAGTATAGGACCTAAAGTGGGTGATCCTTACTGGAGAAGAGATGAAAAAGGAAAATGGTACAATGCAGGTAATAGACCTGATAGTTTAAGTAGCAATAATTCTTACGAAACGCTTCCCATGGATGTGAATGCGAAAAATATTTTAACTGTGGGCGCGATCACTGGAATTGCATCCGGCTATTCCAAAAAAGAAGATGCTGTAATGACCAGTTTTAGTAGTTGGGGCCCTACAGATGATGGTCGAATTAAACCTGATATTGTAGCGCATGGACAATCGGTTTATTCTACCATTGGCACCAACGACTCTAGCTATGGTTACTCCAGTGGTACTTCTATGGCTTCACCTGGTGCAGCTGGTTCATTATTTTTATTACAAGAATTAAGTCAGCAAATTGTACCGAATAAATTTATGCGTGCTGCTACCATTAAAGGATTAGCCATACACACTGCCAATGAAACTGGATTATTCCCTGGCCCTGATTATAAATTTGGATGGGGCTTATTAAATATTGGAGAAGCAGCCACTGTATTAAGTAATGCACTTACTAGCAATAATAGCACCTCGAGCGTAGACCTTGTGTATGAAAATGTGCTACAAAATCAAAAATCATATTCTATCAATGTGATAGCTTCTGGTAGCAAACCTTTAAAAGCAACCATTGCATGGACCGACGTTAAAGGGGAAGTAGAAACCACCTTAAATGATACAACACGCCGCTTAATAAATGATTTAGATTTAAAAATTACGAGAGATTCTGCTACATACTATCCCTGGAAATTGAACCCAAGAATTCCTGAAAACCAAGCTTCAAGAGATATAAATTCTATCGATAACGTTGAAAAAGTTGAAATTGACACAACATTGGTGGGCAGTAGTTACACGATTACAGTCAATCATAAAAATAATTTAGTGCGAGGGCAGCAAGCATACTCCTTAATTATAAGTGGAGCAGGCGGTGCTGCTTATTGTGCATCAAGTGCTTCTACTGCTGCAGGCACAAGGTTGGATAGTGTTACGATTGGAACTACTCTTTTTGTAAACACTAGTACAAAACAATATATTGACAATAGTAATGTGGTGATTAATGGCGAACCTAACGGCAATCTGCCTATTACACTAAAACTAGGAAGCGCAGACGCTACAGACAATACAAGGTTTGTAAAAGTATTTATTGATTACAATAATAACGGAATTTTTGAAGATGCAGAAACAGTGCTAGCAAGTACTGGTGTAAAAAATGGAAGTATAACGGGCGTTATTACTTTGCCAATTACATTAGTGGCTGGCAGACTTACTAAATTAAGGATTGTAGCTGTGGAAACAGATGCAAGCACTAATGTAAAAGCTTGCGGCAGTTATACCATTGGAGAAACGCAGGATTATACTTTAAAAGTTATCAACCCTTCTAATGACTTGCAAGTCTCAGATATCATTAATCCAACTGTTGGCTTATGCAAGAGAGACAATCAATATATCACTGTTAAAATTATCAATAACGGCTCTACTGCACAAAGCAATTTGCCACTTACCCTAGTTGTTAAAAAAGGGAATGCTACAATTTTGACCTTAAATGAAATATTTTCAGGCAGGTTAAATGGATTAGAAAGCATGAACTATACTTTTCAAAAACCTATTAATATTGCTGCAGGAGAAACCTATACTTTCACAGCATCCGTTAATTTAGCTTCTGATCAACAAAAAGCAAATAATAGCATTACGGCTACCATCGTGAGCGCCGCTGCAGCCATCGCTCCAACTGCATCTGCCACTAATTGTAATGGGGCTTTATCCTTAGCAGTTAGTAGTCCTAACAATACTGCCAATTATATTTGGTATGATAGTGCCAATTTACAAAACCCTATTGCCGTTGGAGCCAACCCCACAGGATTGAGCACCACCAAAAACAAATTGTTTGTTGCGCAGGGCTATCAAACTATTTCTGGACCATTAACCAATACAACCCTAGGGCCTAATGGAGGCTATAATAATTTTGCAGGCAACTTTGTAAAAATAAATACAACCGGTCCGTTGACTATTGAAACCGCTAAATTGTATACAGGTTACCCAGGAAAAGTCGATTTCATTTTAGCTACTTTTAGCTCTTTCTCAGCGGATGGTACAAGTTATTCCTATTTCCCAATACAAACCGCTTCCTTAAATGTAAGTGCTAGTAGTCCTTCTCCAGTTGCTGCTACATCTACAGCAGGCACTCCATTCGTAGAAGGTGATACCGGTAGAATTTATGCACTTAATTTAAAAATTGCACAAGCGGGCGACTATATCATCATTATCAAATGTGATAGTGCCACCGTATTTAGAAATAGCGGTTTAAAAGATCCTACTTATCCTGTTGGCCCTAATAAAGTATTTAGTTTTACGGGTAATAGCGTGCAAACTGCATCAGGTAATTTTCAAAATTATTTTTACTTTTTATATAGCACACAAATTACAACAGGTGATTGTATGAGCGCTGCCACCGAAGTGCCTGTGAATACTTCAGAGAAGCCTACTTTTACTTTCTCTGACACTACTTTAAAAGCAACCAGCGCTTCCACCTATCAATGGTATTTAAATGATGAAACCATTGTAGGCGCTACCAATCAAACCTACCGCCCTACCCTTAATGGAATGTATAAAGTGTCCACTAAACTAGGAACCTGCTCAAGTATTTCAGATAATAAATTAATTATGGCAACCGCCATAGAAGAAGCACCTACTAAAGAAATTAATTTAAGAATAAGCTCAGACGATTATATTGAAAATATGATTAAAGGCAATTCCTTTTATATTCAATTTAGTAATATTCAATCACAAGGCATTTCATTAGACATTATGAATTCAATGGGCAACAATGTATTTCATAAAGAAAATTTAATCAATCAAAGGTCTCCTCAACGTATAAATATAAATAACTTTACAACGGGTGTTTATTTTGTAAAAATTTATGCCAATAAAAAAGTATATGTTCAGCGGGTCTTTATAACTAATAATTAAAATGTAGCACTATGGCACTAGAATGGACGGAAGGAGTTCTAACAAAAATTGTTGATGAAACTTCCAATACGAAAAGATTTTATTTTGAAATTCCTAGTCTTGAAACATTTGATTTTATACCTGGGCAATTTGTAACAATGGATTTGCCGATACACGAACAAAAGAATAAGCGTTGGAGAAGCTACTCTATTGCTTCTGCACCCAATGGCACCAACACTTTTGAATTGGTGATTGTTTTATTAGAGGGAGGATTAGGAACTACTTATTTGTTTAAGGAAGCAAAAGTGGGTACTAAAATAACTTTAAGAGGGCCTCAGGGTGTATTTGTGTTGCCTAAAAACTTTGAGCACGATGTATATTTTATTTGTACAGGAACAGGTATCGCCCCTTTCAGATCTATGATTCGCTATATTCATGAACATAAAATACCACACAATAATATTCATTTAATTTTTGGCTGTAGAAAATTTGAAGATGGCTTATACATAGATGAATTGAAAGAATTAGAAGCAAATGAACCAGGATTTCACTTCCATCCCTGCTATTCTAGAGAAACAGAAGTGCCTGCAGGCTCGCACAAAGGATATGTTCATCCAGTATACCAAGAATTATTAAAAGAGAATAAAGAAACGGCTCATGTATGGCTATGCGGCTGGAAGGCCATGATTGATGACGCACGTAAAAATATGACCGAGCTAGGGCTTGATAAAAAACAAGTACACTTCGAATCTTTCGGTTAATTAATTTATCTAATGATTTTTTCTAGCTATATTAATTGCTTAATTAGTTGCTAGCAATTAAATTCAGAAATACAATTTTGAGCGAGCGTTTTTAGCGAGTCGAAAAATTCGTATTTTGAATAAAATTGCTTGAATAGATATCCTAAGCAATATGCGCTAGTACCAATTCTTTTACCTTAGTTAAAGCAATACGTTCTTGCAACATACTATCGCGGTAGCGAATGGTTACAGTGCCGTCTTCTTTTGTTTGATGATCAATGGTTACACAGAAAGGAGTTCCGATAGCATCTTGACGACGGTATCTTTTTCCGATAGCATCTTTTTCTTCGTAGAAACAATGAAAGGATTTTTTACAATCATCCATTAATTCCTTCGCTAATTCTGGTAAGCCGTCTTTCTTAGTTAATGGAAGTATGGCTAATTTATTAGGTGCTACTTTCGCTGGCAAATGCAATACCACTCTCGAATCGGTGGTACCATCTTCTTTATTAATAGTTTCTTCTTCGTAAGAATTGGCTAATAACAATAAAAACATTCTATCCAATCCAATAGAAGTCTCAATAACATAAGGCACATAATGCTGATTGATTTCCGTATCGAAATACTGCATTTTCTTTTTGCTAAATTCCTGATGACGTGTTAAATCAAAATCGGTTCTTGAGTGAATCCCCTCTACTTCCTTAAAACCAAACGGGAATTCATATTCTATATCTAATGCCGCATCGGCATAGTGTGCTAATTTAACATGGTCATGAAAGCGATATTTCTCAGGCGCAATTCCTAAACTTAAATGCCATTGCATACGCTCATTTTTCCAATGCTCATACCATTCTTTTTGCGTACCTGGTTTAATGAAAAATTGCATTTCCATTTGCTCAAACTCACGCATTCTAAATATAAATTGACGCGCTACAATTTCATTTCTAAAAGCCTTCCCCGTTTGTGCAATACCAAATGGAATTTTCATCCTGGCCGTTTTTTGCACATTTAAAAAGTTTACAAAAATACCTTGAGCCGTTTCTGGTCTTAAATAGATAGTGCTTGCTTCTTCTGCCACTGCACCAATTTCTGTAGAGAACATTAAATTGAACTGTCTTATTTCCGTCCAGTTACTCGTACCACTTACACTACAAGTAATTTTATGCGCTTCAATTAATTTCTTCAGCCCTTCAAAATCTTCTTTAGCTAATAATGCATCCATATCGGCTAGCAACTTATCGGCAGCTGCATTATCTCCCTTAGCTATTAAAGCATCGGCATGTCCTTCAATTAAATGATCAACTCGGTATCTTTTCTTACTTTCTTTATTATCAATCAACGGATCACTAAAACTATCTACGTGCCCACTTGCTTTCCAAGTAGTAGGATGCATAAATATAGCTGCATCAATACCCACAATATTTTCATTCATTTGGGTCATGCTATTCCACCAATAATCGCGAATATTTTTTTTCAATTGAGCACCATAGGGGCCGTAATCATATACCGCGCTTAATCCATCATAAATTTCACTGCTAGGAAATACAAATCCATATTCCTTGGCATGGGAAATGATTGCTTGTAATGTGTTGTCTGGTTGTACCTTACTCATAGGTTGCAAATATACTGCGAGATTATATTATCGATGTAATTTTTCGTTGTTTTGATGCCTGGATGCGTCTCTCAGGGTTTTCTTTTGAATATTTTTCTCTAAAGCCGTGGCTAAATCAATACCCGTTTGGTTGGCTAGGCATATTAATACAAAAAGCACATCTGCCATTTCATCGGCCAATAATACTTCCTCTTCTTTATTTTTAAAGGATTGATCTCCAAACTTGCGCACCATAATTCTAGATAACTCACCCACTTCTTCCATTAGAATCCCCAAATTGGTGAGTTCACTAAAATACTTCACTCCAACTGTTTTTATCCATTGATCAACTTGTTCTTGTGCTTGATGGATGGTTATTTCATTTGCCATTTTATTCTTTATTTTTTGAATCCACTATGATTGTTACCGGACCATTATTTATTAATGCCACTTTCATGTCTGCACCGAATTGGCCTGTTTGGATAACTTCCCCCATTTCAACATTTAATTGTTTTATCATAGCCTCGTAAAGTGGTACCGAAATATCGTGTTTAGCTGCTGCAATATAAGAAGGCCTATTCCCCTTTTTAGTACTTGCATGTAAAGTAAACTGACTTACTAGCAATATATTACCCCCCACTTCTTTTACACTTAAATTCATCACCCCATCTGCATCATCAAAAATGCGCATGTTAATTATCTTATTGGATAGCCAAATCACATCTTCTTGAGTATCGGCAGTTTCAATCCCCAAAAGCACTAGTAAGCCCCTTTGGATAGACCCTGCTACTTTACCCTCAATAGATACGCTTGCCTCATTTACTCTTTGAATAACCACTTTCATAATATTACCAATTTCAACATGAAGATAAACAAAACTATTTTCACTAATTTAGCTGTAATTTCAATGCCTTGAGTAGTTTAAAAAAATTAGCCAGTCAAACCCTTTGGTACGGGCTTAGCTCTATTGCAGCTAGGTTTATTAGTTATTTGCTGGTACCCTACCTTACTTATAAGTTTACTGAATCAGCCTATGGGGAAATGTCTATCGTATATTCCTTTATTCCCTTTTTAAATGTAATTGTCACACACGGTATGGAGACTGCCTATTTCAGATTTGGTAGCAAAGAAAATGAAGAAAAAATATACCATACCAGCAGTTTCTCCATGATGATGGTAACCGCCATTGTTTTAATGGTACTTATTAAATTTAGTGCCCCCATTGCCCAACTTTTACAAATTACTGCCCATCCAGAATATATTACACTTATGGCATGGGTAGTTGGATTAGACGCACTAGCTGCAATTCCTTTTTCAAGATTAAGAATGGAAGGCAAGCCGAAAAAATTTGCCTTTATAAAAATTGGCGGCATTTTATTAAACATATTCGCAACTTACTTTTTTATAAGTATGCTGCCTCAGTATATTCAAACACATCCTAACAGTATACTAAGCTCTTGGTATAAACCTGAATGGGCAGTGGGCTATGTTTTACTCGCAGGCATTGTTCAAAATGTTTTTGTGTTATTGTTATTAAGAAAAGAAATTAGCGCCCTTCGCTTTTCTTTTGACTTTGATTTATGGAAACAAATGATGCTCTATTCGCTTCCTTTAATTTTGGTTGGATTTGGCGGGATGATCAATGAAACATTTGATCGAATTATGCTAGGATGGTGGGCGCCAGGCGGGTCACCAGACGCCAACAAGGCCATTGTAGGAATCTATAGCGCCTGTTATAAATTATCTATACTAATTACCATTTCTGTACAGGCTTTTAGAATGGGTGCGGAACCTTTTTTCTTTAAGCAAGCAGCAGAAGGCAATGCACAAAAAACCTATGCAAGGGTGATGAAATTTTTTGTGATCACTTTATGTATCATGTTTTTAATGGTAGTACTTTACTTAAATATTTGGAAAGAATTTATTCGCAATCCCGCCATGTACGTGGGTTTAAGCGTGGTGCCAATTTTATTAATAGCCAATATGTTTTTAGGTGTTTACTATAATTTAAGTATTTGGTATAAGCTAAGTAATAAAACTATGGCGGGCGCATGGATTACTATTTTAGGCGCAGTTATTACCATTGCCATTAATTTTATAGCGATCCCCTATTTTAGTTATATGGCTAGTGCTTGGGCTACTTTTTTCTGTTATGGAACTATGATGTTTGTAAGTTATAAGTGGGGACAAAAAGTATACCCTATCCCTTATGCTACCAAAAAATTAATTGCTTATTTTGTCATTACACTTTTATTATATGGTATTTATTTAATGGTAGAATGGATCACAAAAAATAATACTATTCGACTCAGCATAGCAACATTTGAACTCATTGCTTTTATTGTCTTTGTGGCAAGAATAGAAAAGAAAGAATTAAAAACATTGTTGCAAAAAAACACGTCTGCTTCAACTATTACTACTTAATAATAAAGAAATATTTTCATCTAAAAGAATTAACGATTAACCATGGCCGAAGATTTAACTATTTCAAAAGGTGACAAAAAAACACAATACGAATCATTGCTTCCGCAAATTCAAGGATTACTTTCTGGCGAAACAAATTTAATTGCCAACCTTGCTAATATTGCGGCTGCCTTAAAAGAACAATTCAATTGGTTGTGGGTTGGTTTTTATTGGGTAGAAAAGGACGAGTTGGTATTAGGTCCCTTTCAAGGGCCAGTGGCTTGTACAAGAATTAAAAAAGGACGTGGTGTTTGCGGAACAACATGGGAAAAAGAAGCAACGATTATTGTAGATGACGTTGAAAAATTTCCAGGTCATATTGCTTGCAGCAGTAGCTCAAAATCTGAAATAGTCATACCTGTTTTTAAACAGGGTAAAATAGTGGGTGTTTTAGATGTAGATAGTAGTGAATTGGCTCAATTTGATACAATTGACCAATTTTATTTAGAACAAATAGTGGCCATGATTCCATAGGCCTTTCCAAAAATTGAAGCTTCATAATAAAAAATAAATTAAGTTTGCACCCCCTAAGCGGATGTGGCGAAATTGGCAGACGCACTAGACTTAGGATCTAGCGCCGTGAGGCGTGTGGGTTCGACCCCCTCCATCCGCACCAAGAATTAAAAAAGCCCCCCAATTACTCGGGGGGCTTTTTTTTGAGTAATTAGCTGTTTTTTAGGTGCAAAAACTTACCTTTGCCCCCCTTAAACCTTAGAATTTACTAGAAAAAAGAAAGAATATGGCAAGTATAAAAAGAGAGAACATTGGCCTTTTAAATGACAAACTAACGGTTAGCCTTACCAAAGAGGACTATTTCCCAGGTTTTGAAACCAGTTTAAAAAAGCATGCTAAAACAGCAAACATCCCTGGATTTAGAAAGGGAATGGTACCTGCAGGTTTAATCAAAAAAATGTACGGACAATCTGTATTTTCTGACGAAGTATTGAAAAAAGTAGAAGCAGAATTGAATCAGTATATCAGCAATGAAAAATTAGAAATTTTTGCACAACCGCTTCCTGTGGATAGCCAAATGCTTCCGCTTGATGTAAATGCGCCAGGCAATTACGACTTTGCTTTTGAAGTAGGATTAAAGCCTAGTTTTTCTTTAAATGTAAAAGGCATTAAAGTAAAACGTTACAAAGTAAAAGTAACAGATGAAATGATTCAAAATGAAGTGGATAGAATTCAAACGCGTAATGGTAAAATGACCGATCCTGAAATGGTAGAGAGCGAAGAGAATGTAATCAATATCACTTTTACAGAAACAGATAAGGACGGCAATGAAATGGAAGGCGGTATTGTAAAAGACAATTCCCTACTTATTAAATATTTTGCAGAGAAGAGTAGAAAGCAATTTATGGGTAAGAAAAAAGACGACACGGTGGTAATTCAACTAAAGAAAGCCTTTGAGGAAAAGGAATTAGACATCATCGTCGGAGATTTAGGTATTTCAAAAAGCGACGCTGATAAATATTTTAAATTATTAATTACTAAAGTGGGATTAGTAGAAAAAGCTGCGTTAGACGAAACGCTTTTCTTAGCTACTTATCCTAATGAAGAAATAAAAACTGAAGACGCTTTTAGAGCAGCCATCAAAAAAGATATTGAGAGCTATTACGAACAACAAGCAAGAAACCAAATACATGATCAAATTTATCACAACTTGATAGATCATACTAAAATGGAATTTCCTGTTGCTTTCTTAAAACGTTGGTTACAAAAAGGTGGAGAGAAACAAAGAACAGATGAGGAAACAGAAAAAGAATATCCTGTTTTTCAAGATCAATTAAAATGGACTTTAATAAACAGTCAATTAACCTTAGATCATAAAATTGAAGTGGTGGCAGAAGATTTAAAAAACTTTGCGAAACAACAATTGATGAGCTATATGGGACCTCAAATGGGTGCATTGGGAGATAACGATAAGTGGTTAGAAGATTATGCAGTGCGTATGATGCAAGACAGAAAATTTGTGGAAGACAGCTACCAAAGAATTAGTACAGATAAATTATTTACTGCCATTGAGTCTGAAGTAGACGCAAAAGACGAAGCTATTGAAGCGGAAAAATTTGCCGATATGCTTAATAATCACAAGCACTAGTCTTAGTAAATCTACTAGAAATAGCTTAACTTATTGATTATCAAGGTAATTTAGCCTTGATAGTGCCTCAATAATCCAAACTTTGGCATCCTTTTTGTAGTTCCTTTGATTACAAGGATTTACCTTTACTTACTGAAAAAAGAAATTATGAATTTAGGACAAGAATTTGAGCAGTATGCCATCAAGCATAAAGGAATTAGTAGCAATAGTTTGCACCAATATAAAAAAAGTGTGACTAACCTTACTCCCTACATTATTGAGGAGCGTCCCATGAATGTAGCCAGCATGGATGTGTTTAGTAGATTGATGATGGATCGTATTATATTTTTAGGAGAAGGCATCAACGATTATGTTGCCAATATTGTAACCGCTCAATTACTTTTTTTAGAAAGTACCGATCGTACGAAAGATATTCAAATGTATATCAATAGCCCAGGCGGAAGTGTTTATGCAGGCTTAGGTATTTATGATACCATGCAATTCATTAGTCCAGACGTTGCTACAATTTGCACCGGAATGGCAGCAAGTATGGGTGCCATTTTATTGTGTGCAGGGGTGGAAGGAAAAAGAACTGCTTTAAAGCATAGTAGAATCATGTTACACCAACCAAGTGGTGCGATTGGTGGACAAGCTTCTGATATAGAAATTACTGCAAGAGAAATAAAAAAATTAAAGGGAGAGTTATACGAAGTGATTGCACATCATACTCACAAAGATGTCGAAACAGTTGCTAAAGATTGCGATCGTGATTTTTGGATGACAGCGGCAGAGGGTAAAGAATATGGATTGGTAGATGAAGTACTTTTAACCAACCCACGTAAATTAAAAAAATAACATTACTGTTCAAATACATTTTATGATAGTTAACAATAGATATTTAATGGAGGAGGAAGAAGAACCTAAAGAAGATAAAAAAGAAGAAGCAGCACCTAGTTTTTTAAATAAAAAAATGGAGCATCTTTTTTTTGAAAAAAGAGCTATTTATTTATGGGGTCCAGTGGACGATAAATCTGCAAAAGATATCGTCAATAAACTTATATTATTAGATGCGGACAAGCCAGGCACTGAGATTAAATTTTATATCAATAGCCCAGGGGGCGTAGTAACAAGTGGTATGGTCATGTATGATACCATTAAGTTAATTAAAAGCCCTGTGCATACTATTTGTATGGGATTGGCTGCTAGTATGGGTTCTATTTTATTAAGTGCTGGCGAAAAAGGCAAGCGTACTATTTTTCCTCATGGTGAAGTAATGATACACCAACCAAGTATTGGTGGTTATTTTCAAGCCAATAGCGCCGATATTGAAATTCATGCGGAGCAAATTCGCAAAACAAAAGAATTGGGCGCTAAAATTTTAGCAGACAATTGTAATAAAACTGTAGCTCAAATAATGAGCGACTTTGATAGAGATTATTGGATGGATGCAAAAGAAGCAGTGGCGTATGGCATTGTTGACAAAATTGCAAAACAACTCTAATACATAAAAATGGCAAAAACACCTGTAATACACTGTTCATTTTGTGGTCGCAACCGTGACGAAGTAAAAATACTTATCGCTGGTCAAGACGGACATATTTGTGAAAACTGTATTGAGCATGCGCATGAAATTATTGCAAAAGAGTTTCATCAAAAAAAGGCAGAAGGCAAAGCAGGTACCCTAAAAGTGCAAAAGCCAATGGCTATCAAAGCTTTTATGGACCAATACATTATTGGGCAAGATGATGCCAAGAAAATTTTATGTGTTGCAGTATACAATCATTTTAAGCGTATTAATCTTCCTACGACCACTAAAAATGAAGTAGAAATAGAAAAAAGCAATGTAATAATGATTGGTGAAACAGGTACTGGTAAAACTTTACTTGCTAAAACCATTGCGAAGCTTTTAAATGTTCCATTTGCCATAGTAGATGCAACCGTTTTTACAGAAGCTGGCTATGTAGGTGAAGATGTGGAAAGCATGCTTACGCGCCTTTTACAAAACTGCGATTACGATGTTGAAGCAGCAGAAAGAGGCATTGTATATATAGATGAAATTGATAAAATTGCACGCAAGGGCGATAACGCTTCTATTACCCGCGACGTAAGTGGCGAAGGAGTTCAACAAGGATTATTAAAAATGTTGGAAGGGACAGATGTATTAGTACCCCCTCAAGGTGGTCGTAAGCATCCAGAACAAAAAATGATAAAGGTAGACACCAAAAATATTTTATTTATTTGCGGTGGCGCTTTTGATGGTATTGATAAAATTATCGCTAGACGTATTAACACCAACGCGATTGGATTTAGTGTGAATAAAGAAGAACAAGAATTACAAAGAAAAAACTTGTTACGTTTTGTAAACGCACAGGATATTAAAACATTTGGATTAATTCCTGAGCTATTAGGCAGATTGCCCATTATAACGCACTTAGAACCTTTAGATGCCGCTACACTTAGAAGCATTTTAACGGAACCTAAGAATGCCTTAATGAAACAATACACGCAACTTTTTGCAATTGAGAAAATAAAGCTTACTGTTGAAACTGAAGTGTATGATTTTATTGTCGAAAAAGCAATGGAATATAAACTTGGCGCACGTGGCTTAAGAAGTATATGCGAAAGCTTATTCACACAAGCCATGTTTGAAATGCCGGGCACCAATGCCACAGAGTTTACTGTTACAATCGAGTACGCAAAAAAAATGTTTAATAAAAGCAAATTAAGCGCTTTAAAAGTTGCCTAATTATTGATCTAATTGAATTAATTTTAATAACTAACTCTTAAAATAATTACCATGCAAGAACTTATTGATCGCTTAGTGAAAGAAGCCAATGTTACACCAGAGCAAGCAAAACAATCTATTGAAACTATTGCAGCTTTTGTAAAAGAAAAATTTCCTATGTTAGGTGGTGCTGTTAATCAGATTTTCAAAGCAGCAAAGTAAAAAATTATCAATCGGTTATCATTAAGGCGGTTTTTAAAATTTCCGCCTGTGCAGGTGTTAAATCAAACCGAATAACTAATGCTCGCCATCCAATACGGCCTCCATTTTGTTTTCTCATTTGCATTATTTGCATAATTTCTTGGTCTTGAAAAATATCCAATCGCTTCCATTCATTAAAAGAAATAGTATTTGCATTAGGTAGTAATTTTATTTTATTGCTTACTCTTAAATGAGTCCGAAGCAAGGAGTAATCTAAAACAGTCATTCCGTATACTTTACTAATTTGATGCGTTTGAGCAAACCCTCCAAGATAATTTCTATACTTTAAAATATGCTGTATTACTTTAGGAGAAACTTTTGTTTTGAGCTGCCATTCTCTTTCATCAGCAGTATTAATATCTATTGTCCAATTGCCTTCTTTACCCGTATTCTCATCCCAATTGTCACCAACTCTTTTATACCCTTTAAAATTATATTCAGACACTTTGTTTTTTATGCTTACAAATGGAATTAGTTTTTCAATCAATGCGGGTCGCAATCCATATAGTTTTCCAATGTCCTCTTTTTGATAAAATCGTCCTCCCCTATTCCTATAGCGAAGCAATGTAGCAATTTGTCTGGGAGGGATGCCCAAGCGCAAAGCACTACTACTATCAATCGTATTGGGATCAAAATAAAATAAAGGCTCGCTCCTATTAGTTTCTGAAACATCTTCATTATTTTTTATATTCCCATTATTATCTACATACCTATTCCTATCTCCATTTTTATTTCCATACCTGGAATAATTATCCTCTACGCTGTTTTTATGCGGAAGCACAATGCCCACTAGAACACTTCCAAGTAATAGTAGGCCCAGGACCATTATTCCTCTTTGTTCTTTTTTAGAGAATATAAAATAAGCTTTCCAACTGTTTTGCATACAAAATTTAGCACTAGATACCCTTTATCTATATTCAAAAACAGCGTATTTATACGGTAAACTAAAAAAGGCGAGCATTTGCCTTTACAAAATATATTTACTGAGAAATACTAGATAGAAATTTGCATGCCATCGTAAGCAAGCTTAATACCAGCTGGCAAACTAGCTTCCATTTGGTCATGCAAGCCTATTTGATGGCTAAAATGGGTGAAATAAACAGAGGGAATATTTAATTTTCCAACTACTTCCAAGGCTTGCTCTAGATTATAATGAGTGGGATGTTTTTCTTTTCTTAAAGCATTTAAAATTAACACCTTTGAGCCTTTTATTTTTTCCATTTCTTGCTCAGGTATAAAATTTGCATCTGTGATATAAGTGAAGTCGCCAATTCTAAACCCTAGTACAGGCATATCTCTATGCATGACGTGAATGGGTATAAATGGGATGTCTCCAATGGTAAAGGATTCTTTTTCTATAGTATGTAAAATCATTTCTGGCAAACCTGCATCTTTATCTTTTTCAAATGCATAATAAAAATCTCTTTTGATGGCTACCTGCGTGATGTCATTGGCATAGATATGCATCGATTTTTTCGAAAAATAATTAAAGGGTCTAATATCATCCAAGCCTGCATAATGATCTCTATGAGGATGTGTAAATACCACCGCATCAATATGGGTCGTATTGGTTCGCAACATTTGATACCTAAAATCGGGCGTCGTATCAATGACCACCGTTGTAGTGAGTGACACAATTTTAATACTCGTTCTTAATCTTTTGTCTTTGGGATTGATGGATGTACATACTTCGCAATTGCATCCAATAAAAGGGACACCCGAACTGGTTCCTGATCCTAAAATAGTAATATCAAACAAGGTAAATAATTTAGTACGACCTCCTTTATGCTGGCGTTGCTTCTGTTAAGGAAAGCTTTTTAACTTCGGCATACAGCTTTTGAGACTCGTGCGTTAACTTATCAAATTGGATATCTAAAATGGGAATTAACTCCAATAAAGTATTAATTCTTGCTTCTAAATTCAAAAACTTATTAAGTACCACAATTCTCTTAGCCTCTAGCAAGCACCAACCACTTTGAAAGTTGCCACGCTCATATCGCACCACAAATTCTGATTCGCCTAAAATGTCTTCTAATTTGTCTAATGTCGTTTGAGTCAATTTCATGGTATGTATTGATTTATAGGGTAGTAGGTAGCCTTACAAAGGTAGTTTTTTGTATAATTACTGTTTTAAATAAGCGCTAGGAGTTATTCACATTTCGTACCTTTGTCAACACAATTTAACTATGGCTTTTACACATCGAAAAATTATTAATGACCCTGTTCATGGTTTTATTACCATCAACGACCCTTTAATTTTTGCCCTTATTGCACATCCTTATTATCAAAGATTAAGAAGGATTCAGCAAATGGCTTTGGCGCAATTGGTATACCCTGGTGCTGTACATACACGTATGCACCATTCATTAGGCGCTTACCATTTAATGTGTAATGCTATTGCTGAATTAAGAGATAAAGGAATTGAAATAACCAACGAGGAAGCGCAGGCCGCTAAAGCAGCTATCTTATTGCATGATATTGGACATGGCCCTTTTTCACATGCACTAGAAAACGTATTATTAAAAGGAGTAAGTCACGAAGACCTTTCCTTGTTAATCATGCAAAAATTAAACGAAGCTCCTCAAGAAAATTTAAAAGGTAAATTAGAGCTAGCTATTCAAATTTTTACCAACAAATATCCTAAAACTTTTTTACATCAATTAATTAGTGGTCAACTAGACGTTGACCGCTTAGATTACCTTTCTCGTGATAGTTTTTTCACGGGTGTTAGCGAAGGTGTGGTGGGTTATGAAAGAATTTTAAAAATGTTGACGGTACACAACAATGAATTAGTGGTAGAAGAAAAAGGTATCAATAGTGTAGAGAAGTTTTTACTATCAAGACGTTTAATGTATTGGCAAGTATACCAACACAAGACCGTGGTTGCTTCAGAAAATATGTTGGTAAAAATTGTGGAGCGTGCACAATACTTATACCAACAAAATGACGAAGCTGTTAAGTCTTCCGAAGTATTAAACTATTTCTTAGGAGAGTTTACAGGAAAATTAAGTGAGATTAATTTATCTTTTTACTGCCAATTAGATGATACCGATATTTTATATGCGATCAAACAATGGCAACATCATAGCGATCCTGTTTTATCTTTATTATGCCAAAGGCTCTTAAATAGAAATGGTTATAAATGTTCGATGCAATCTAATCCCATTACTGCCGAACAATGGGATACAGCTTATGCGCAAACAAAAGCAGCTTTTCCTTTAAATGATAAAGACCTTTCTTTTTTGTGTTTTAAAGGAACGGCCTCCAATACTTTATATAAAAATGATGCAGAAACTATTAAAATATTGCTAAAATCGGGTAAAATAAGCAGTATTTCACAAATTCCCGACACTATCATAAATGAAAGTCTTTCAGCACCGGTTAAAAAATTTTACATTTGCTTGTTAAAAGCATTACCCCCTTCATTAAATAATTAATACATGCTTTCATTTACCGCACAACAGATTGCTTTACTAGTTCAAGGAAAAATAGAAGGAGATGCTACTGCCGTGGTAAATCAATTTGGAAAAATAGAATTGGCTATTCATGGAGAACTTTCTTTTCTAGCCAACCCTAAATACGAAGAGTATTTATATCAAACCAAGGCTTCTATTGTTTTAGTAAACGAAAGCTTGGTATTGAAAAAACATTGTACAGCCACACTTATTAGAGTACCTGACGCCTATACTGCTTTTGCTACCTTGTTGGTAAAGTATCAGGAAATGAAAAATGAAAATTTAACAGGTGTTCAAACTCCATCCTTTATTGCAAGCACTGTTACATTAGGATCACAACATTTTGTTGCAGCCTTTGCCTATATTGGAGAAAATGCAATCATTGGTAATAATGTAAAAATATTTTCGGGTGCCGTAATAGGTGAAAATGTAAAAATTGGGAATAATGTAATCATTCATCCTGGTGTTATTGTTTATGCCGATTGTATACTTGGTAGTAATATTATTATTCACTCAGGCGCAATTGTAGGTAGCGATGGTTTTGGCTTTGCTCCTAAAGCAGATGGTAGTTATCAAAAAATTCCACAACTAGGCAATGTAATTATAGAAGATGATGTTGAAATTGGATCCAATACCACTATTGACAGAGCCACCATTGGTTCTACTATCATTAAAAAAGGCGTGAAGCTTGATAACTTAATTCAAATTGCGCATAATGTAGAAGTAGGGGAAAATACTGTTATAGCCGCACAGTCAGGAATTAGTGGTAGTACTAAACTTGGCAAAGGGGTTATGATGGGTGGGCAATCTGGTACAATGGGCCATTTAACGATTGCCGATGGTATTAAAATAGCAGCAAGAGCTGTCATTACTAAGAACTTCAAAGAAGCCAATATGACCCTTTCAGGCTATCCAGCTGGTGAGCAATCAGCTGCCTATAGGATGCTCGTACATCAAAAAAGCCTACCAGAACTTGAAAAAAGAGTTAAAGAATTGGAAATAATGGTCCAACATCTGTCTCAAAAAGGTTAAATCAGCTAATTTTGCTGAATATCACCACTTTAAGTAGTTGATACAATAAATATATAAAAGCATGGATCAACATTTTAATCCCGACAAGCAACATACTATTAATAAAAGTATTAGTATTAGTGGTACTGGATTACATACTGGAGTTTTAGTAGAAATGACCTTGAATCCAGCCAACCCAGGTTTTGGGTATCAATTTCAAAGAACGGATCTACCCAATCAGCCCATCATTAAAGCAGACTGCGACTTAGTAACTGATACAAGCCGTGGAACCACTTTACAAGTGGGCGATGCCAAAGTAAGTACAGTAGAACATATTTTAGCTGCTTTAGTAGGTTTAGGAGTAGACAATGTTTTAATACAAGTAAACGGACCCGAAATTCCAATTATTGATGGAAGTTCTTCTCCCTTTATTGACTTAATAGAAAAAGCAGGTGTTATTGAACAAGACGCAGCAAAAGCTTGGTATAGCATTGATGAAAATATTTTTCACTACGATGACGAAAAACGTGTAGAAATGGTTGCGTTACCAGCACTAGATTATCAAATTACTACATTGATAGATTTTAATAGCCCTGTCTTAGGAACACAACATGCTGCTTTAAAAACCATTAAAGAGTTTAAGTCAGAAATTGCACCTTGTAGAACATTTTGCTTCTTGCATGAATTAGAAGCTTTATTAAAAAATGATTTAATAAAAGGGGGTGATATTAATAATGCAATTGTAGTTGTTGATAAACCCGTTTCCGAACAAGAAATGAATCGCTTAGCAAAAGTTTTTAAAAGAGATAAGATTGAAGTAAAAAGCGAAGGCTATTTAAATAACTTAGAATTAAGATTCCCCAATGAACCTGCAAGACATAAATTATTAGACGTAGTAGGTGACTTAGCTTTAATTGGCTATCCTATTAAAGCACGCATTATTGCTAATAGACCAGGGCATAGCAGCAATGTAGAGTTTGCTAAAAAAATAAAGCAGTACATCAAAAAAAATAAGCATGTTAAAGATGTTCCTGTTTACGACCCTACTGCAACACCTGTATTTAGTTTAGAGCAGATAGAAAAAACATTACCGCATCGTCATCCATTTTTATTTGTAGATAAAATCATTGAATTAACAGATACCGTTATTGTGGGTGTTAAAAATGTAACTTTCAATGAATGGTTTTTTCCTGGACATTTTCCAGGCAATCCAGTTATGCCAGGTGTATTGCAAATTGAAGCCTTGGCACAAACGGGTGGAATACTTTGTATAAATGCAATGCCAAAAGGCGAATACGATACCTATTTTTTAAAAATAGACAATTGTAAATTTAAACAAATGGTAAGACCAGGCGACACGATGTTACTTAAAATGGAATTAACAAGCCCTATCAGAAGAGGTATTTGCGAAATGCGTGGTACCGTATATGTAGGTGGCAAAGTAACCACAGAAGCAGATTTAGTAGCTCAAGTTGTAAAAAGAGCAGAAAAATAATTGAACCCCCATACAATATGACACATCCATTTACTTATATCGATCCTAATGCAAAAATTGCATCCAATGTAAAAATTGATCCTTTTACCGTTATACACGGAGAAGTAACCATTGGAGAAGGTACATGGATAGGAAGTAGTGTAACTATAATGAATGGTACAAAAATTGGAAAAAATTGTCGCATATTTCCTGGTGCCGTAATTGGTGCCGATCCACAAGATTTAAAATTTAACGGAGAAAAAACAACGGTAGAAATTGGAGACAATACCACCATTCGTGAATTTGTAACTATTAATAGAGGTACTTCCGATAGATGGGTAACCAAAGTGGGAAGCAACTGTTTAATCATGGCCTATAGTCATATTGCACACGATTGTATTATTGGCAATCATTGTATATTAAGTAATAGCGTTCAAATTGCTGGACACGTCACTTTAGGTGACTATGCCTGGATTGCAGGTGTGAGTGCCGTGCATCAATTTGTAAATATTGGACAACACGCCTATATCGCTGGAGGTAGCTTGGTAAGTAAAGATGTGCCTCCTTATATTAAAGCAGTACGCAATCCTCTAAGTTATGGTGGCGTCAATAGTGTAGGTTTAAAAAGAAGAGGTTTTGATTTAGAAAAAATTAACCATATCCTAGATATCTATCGTTATATTTTTAGCAAAGGAATGAATACCACACAAGCGCTTGAATTTATTGAAGAAGAAATTCCTGCAACAGACGAACGCGATGAGATTGTAACTTTTATAAGAGATAGTGGAAGAGGCGTTATTAAGAGATTTGGCAAAGGTGTGGTGGAAGAAGATTAATTATTATGCAAATAAGCCTACAACAAGCCGGCAAGCGATTTAACAAAGAATGGATTTTTAAAAATCTTGATTTTCAATTTGAAGCAGGCAAGCATTATGCATTGATAGGCAATAATGGATCAGGAAAAAGTACCTTACTACAAATTATAGCAGGTTATAGCAGCCTCACAAAAGGCGTGATTGAATGGAATCCATTTGATGCAACAACTATTTATGAACAATTAAGTTTTGCAGCTCCTTATTTAGAATTGGTAGAAGAATTTACAGCGATGGAACAATTTGAGTTTCAAGCCCAATTCAAACCCATTCAAAAAAACATGAGTTACGCAGAAATTTTAAACCTGATTGGATTAAAAAATGCCGCGAATAAACAAATTAGGTATTATAGTAGTGGCATGAAACAAAGACTCAAATTGGCTTTGGCCATTTTTTCAGATACTCCTATTTTATTATTGGATGAGCCTTGTAGTAATTTAGATAAAGAAGGCTATGCTTTATATGATTCACTCGTAAAGCAATTCGCTATGCACAAATTAATCATTGTGGGAAGCAATGATCCGCAAGAATATCATTTCTGCAAGGAACAAGTAAATCTAATGGATTACAAAACGGCGTAAACACTTTTAACTTTTACCCCCCTACTAGCTTCTGCTAGTAATCATCAAGTTTAAATCGGTATACTTTAAATCGAACTTTGCACTAATATAATAGTCGGTCAAAGCACCTTTGTATAAATAAATACCTTCTCTCAAATGTGATTGTTGCCATATAATTTCGGACAATCCACCTAAGTCCCCTACCTGCACCAATAAAGGCATTAACACATTGCTAATGGCTTGGCTTGCCGTACGTGCAAATCCACTAGGAATATTAGGTACGCCATAGTGAATTACATTGTGCTTTATAATGATGGGATTTTCATGATTGGTCAATTCACTGGTTTCAAAACAACCTCCTCTATCAATCGCTACATCAATGATGATGCTACCTGGACGCATGGCCGCTACCATTTCTTCACTCACTACAACGGGCGCTCTTCCGAAATCATTTCTCAAAGCACCCACCGCCACTTCGCAAGTTTTTAATTGCTTTGCTAAAATTTTAGGCTCTAATACACTTGTCCAAACTCTTTGTCCTAAATTATTTTGGAGTCTTTGTAATCTTGAAACATTATTATCAAACACTTTTACACTGGCTCCTAATGCCAATGCATTTCTAGTAGCGAATTCGCCAATAATATCGGCGCCAATAATAACCACTTTAGTAGGAGGCACACCACTAATTCCACCTAATAAAATACCTTTTCCCTGATTAAAATTACTTAAATACTGACCCGCAATTAACATCACCGCACTACCTGTTATCTCCCCCATACTTCTTAATATAGGATAGTTCTGATTTTCATCTTTTATATTTTCTATGGCGAGTGCCGTAATTTTTTTGGCCATCAACTGTTCCATTAACTCTTTTTTTACAGCTGTCAAATGCAAAGGAGAAATAATTGTTTGATGCATTTGTAAAAAAGGAATATCTGCTTCAACAGGTGGTGCAGTTTTTACTAGTATAGGGCATTTGTAAACTGCTTCTTTGTCAACCACAATGTTGGCGCCTGCTTCTGAATAATCATTATCGGAATACCTGCTACCTTCTCCTGCATTTGATTGCATTAATACCTCATGCCCATTGGCCACAAGCACACTAACGGCTTCAGGAATAAGTCCAATTCTATTTTCTTGAAAAGCGCTTTCCTTGGGAATGCCAATTAATAAGGGTTTGCTTTTTTGAGGAATATCTAATACCTCTTCCTGTGTTTCAAAGGAAAAAGCACTATGTATTTGAGGTTTGATATTACTCATAGGAAAATATTTTTATGAAGATATAAAAATCCTTCTATGTTCAGGATCTAAAATTTCAATTTGAAACCATTGTGTTTGATCTGGCAATAGCCCTTTTGCATTTTCAGGCCATTCTACAAAACATAGATCAGCTTCCTCAAAAGCAGCTTCCACCCCAGCCCTTAGGGCTTCTTTTTCATCCTGAAGGCGATACCAATCCATATGATACACGCATTTCCCTTGCGCATCGTATTGATTCATAATAGCAAAAGTAGGGCTGGTTACTTGGTCGGTAATACCCATCTTTTTACAAATGGCGGCAATCAGGGTCGTCTTTCCAGCCCCCATGGGTGCCTGAAAAGCCCAAATGGACTTGTTCCCATATTGTGTTAGCAGTGCCGCTGCCACCTGATCTAATTCGCTTAGCGTATAGCTCATTTCCATGGGGCAAAGATAGGTAAGAAATAGAATTTGGGCTAGCGTATTAATGCTTTAAAATAAGCTAAAATGTCTTCGTACCTTTAGGGTGAAATAGAAGGATATGGAAACAGTACAATGGAAAGTAGATGGAATGAGTTGCACAAATTGTGCTTTATCTATTCATAAATATTTACAGAGCAATGGCATAGAAGCACCCAAAGTAAGTTTTATGGACGGAGAAGTGCAATTTGAAATGCCCGAAGCAATAGCAAAAGAAAAATTAATAAAAGGAATACAAAATTTAGGCTATAAAGTAAGAGGACAGGAAGAAAAAGTAGTGAAAAAATGGTTGGACAATAATAGAGATCGTGCATTCTTTTGTTTTTTATTTGCAGCCCCTTTAGTGGTTCATATGTTACCTGGAGTGCATTGGCATTTTATGATGAATCCCTATGTTCAACTCATTTTTACTTTGCCCATTTTTATAGTGGGGATGGCTTATTTTGGAAAAAGCGCCTGGTATAGTATTACAAAAGGAATACCTAATATGAATGTGTTAGTTGCCATAGGCGCACTAGCTTCCTTTGGTTATAGTTTATACGGCACCATCATAGGTCAAGGAAGTTCATTCGCCTATTACGAAACTACCGCTACTATTATTACTTTGGTGTTTTTTGGCAATTACTTAGAAGACGCTTCTGTACAATCTACGCAGCGTGCTTTAAAAGATTTAGTAAAAGCACAAAAAGTAATGGCCAATATGATTGTATTTGATGAACATCATAAAGAAGTCATATTTAATGTAGAAAGTACTAGTTTAAAAGTGGGTGACATTATTTTAGTGAATGCCGGTGAAACCATTCCTATGGATAGTAAAATTTTATGGGGCGAAGCCAGTGTGAATGAAAGTATAGTCACAGGAGAAAGTGTCCCTGTCTTTAGAAAAATGCACGACATACTGTTGGGTGGAAGTACTATTGAAAATGGAACTATTAAAGCTTATGTCACAGCCGTGGGTGATGATACCGTATTAGCAAACATATTAAAAATGGTAAAAGCGGCACAAGGTGAAAAACCTCCTGTGCAAATATTAGCAGATAAAATAAGTGCAGTTTTTGTACCCTTAGTATTAGGTATTGCTTTATTGACGCTTGTGGGAAATTTACTCATTACTGATATCGGTTTTGGCGCAAGTTTATTGAGAGCCATTGCAGTATTAGTAATATCATGTCCTTGTGCCATGGGATTAGCCACTCCCGCAGCTATTGCAGTTGGATTAGGAAGAGGTGCTCGCAATGGCGTCTTATTTAAAAATGCAAAAAGCTTAGAAACTTTTAAAGACATCAAGCAAGTTGTTTTTGATAAAACGGGCACATTAACTTCGGGGCATTTTACGATCTCAACTTTTAAAGTAACAGCCGGCGTTACGGAGAATGATTTTAAAATAATTGCCTATTCTTTAGAAAAATATTCTAACCACCCTATTGCAAAATGCATTAGTACCCATTGGAAAAATAAAGAGGATATCAAATGGAAAAATATTGAAGAAGTAAAAGGATTAGGCATTAAAGCCACTGATAAAGAAGGTAATACGTATTGGGCTGGTTCATACAATACATTGCAAGAAAAAAATGTAGAGGATGGACACAATATATACATTCAAAAAAACAATACACTTATAGGATGGATTGATGTAGCAGACGAAATAAGAGAAGAGGCAAAACAAGTCATTGCTACTTTACATGCACAAGGTATTCATACTGTTTTATTAAGTGGTGATAGAAAAATAAAATGCGAGTTAGTTGGCAAGGCATTAGGCATTCAGGAAATTATTAGCGAGCAAAGCCCTGCCGATAAATTAAACAAGCTGGATGAACTTACAAAAATAAGTCCTACTGCCATGGTAGGCGACGGTATAAATGATGCACCTGCCTTAGCCAAAGCCACTATTGGTATTTCATTAAGCAATGCTTCACATATTGCTATTCAAAGCGCTCAAGTAATTTTAATGAATCAAGGTTTGAAAAATTTACCCATGGCATTAGGCTTAGGAAGAAGAACTTATGAAACCATTAAGGAAAATTTAATTTGGGCATTCTCTTATAATATAATAGCCATCCCTGTTGCTGCCCTAGGATTATTGGGCACATGGGGTCCTACTTATGGCGCCTTAATTATGGGATTGAGCGATGTAGTCTTAGCCATTAATTCATTAAGGTTATTTAAGAAAAAATTAGTTTAGCCCTTTTTGAAATCAGCACAAGACATATTACAACAGTATTGGGGCTATACTCAATTTAGACCGCAGCAATTAGCCGTAATACAATCGGTATTAGATGGTGGAGACACCCTGACGCTCTTACCAACAGGTGCAGGCAAATCTTTGTGTTTTCAAGTGCCTACCATTTATAAAAATGGAATTTGTGTTATCATAAGTCCATTAATTGCACTGATGCAAGATCAAGTCAAAGATTTAAAAAGTAAAAAGCTGACAGCCATTAACCTAGGTGGCGAATTGAATCAAGAACAACAAGAAGTAATTTTAAAAGATGCTTTAGCAGGCAAGTACCAATTTATTTATTGCTCTCCCGAAAAATTAGCACAGAAAACATTTCAGACTTTTTTACAAGCACTCCCTATTACTTTATTTGCTATCGACGAAGCGCATTGTATCTCACAATGGGGCTATGACTTTAGGCCTTCTTATAGAAAATTAGATGCCTTAAAAAAAATGTTCCCTGCCATTCCTATTCTGGCCATGACAGCATCGGCAATTCCAATGGTGCAACAAGATATAATAAAACAATTATTGCTAAAGGACGCCACTGTTATAACGAGTTCTTTTTTAAGACCAAATATCAAATACAGTGTACATAAAGTACCTGTTAAAATTCATTCCCTTCGTACGATCCTGCAAAGCATAGAAGGCACCATTATTATATATTGTACTACACGTAACAATGTAAGTCAATTAACAAAGCTCTTACAAGACTATGGCTACCCTGCCGGTGAATATCACGCTGGTATGCCTTTTGCTAGTAGGCAAAAAGTGCAAGAAAACTGGATGAACAATAATTTACGCATTATTGTATGTACTAGTGCCTTTGGCATGGGTATTAATAAAGGTGATGTAAGGGCCGTTATTCATTATGATATACCAAATAGCATCGAACAATATTACCAAGAAGCAGGACGTGCTGGCAGAGATGGCAATGCAGCCGAAGCTATTTTATTGTTTCAACAAAACGACTGGGATTACTGGGAATTATTGCAAGAAAAAAAGTATCCCTCTATTGATGTTATCAAAAGAGTATACCAAGATTTAGCCGATTATGTGCAACTACCTATTGGACTTGGCGAGAAACAAGAATTTATATTTGATTTTGAAAATTTTTGTTTTGTCTTCAAATGGGATAAAATTATTGCGCGCAATGCCTTACAATGGATAGAACAAGAAGGGCATGTTAAATTTTCGGCAAGTTCTTTTAAACCTTCTTTGGTACAAGTAATTGCCGACAGAAATACGATTGAAGATTTTGAGCAATCGAACCCTATTGCAGGTGCCGTATTACAATTAATTTTAAGAACCTATGGGGGTATTTTTGATAGCCCTCAATTTATCAATGAAAAATTATTAGCCTCCTTATTACAAAGAGATGTTGAATTTGTACAAAAAAACTTAGTGTTTTTAGATCAACTAGGGCATATTAGTTTTGAACAAAAAGAAAGCCAACCTATTGTACAGTTTTTGTGGAATCGAACAGCAGCTGCCTTTATGAAAATAGACCTAGATAATTACCAGGAAAGAAAAAAAGCTTTTCAACAGCGTATTAGCCACTTTACCGACTATATCTGGGCTAGAAATATGGATTGCAGAAGCACCTATTTAGCGGGCTATTTTGGAGAAAAAAATCCAAGTAAATGTAAAATATGCGACCTTTGTAGTGGAAGTCAAAAACGCTGATTTTAACAATACATTACAAAAAGCAAATTAAACAGTTTGTTTTTAACAAAACATTGGAAATTAATATTTTGAACTAGGGTTTTAAATATCGTTTCTTTACAAACAAGCAAACAAAAGAAAAAAAACAATCAAAATGGAAGACAAGAAAAAGTATAAAATATTATTGTGTGAAGATGACAGCAATTTAGGTATGGTTTTAAAAAATTACTTAGAATTAGACGAATACGAAGTCACCCTTGAAAGAGATGGCCGTCTTGGATTAGCTGCTTTTCAAAGAGAAAAATTTGACCTATGTTTATTAGATGTCATGATGCCACATGTGGATGGTTTTACTTTAGCAGAAGAAATTAGAGACATTGACCCAGAAATTCCTTTATTCTTTTTAAGTGCTAAAACACTTAAAGAAGATATTATCCATGGCTATAAATTAGGTGCAGACGATTACATCACCAAGCCTTTCGATAGTGAAGTGTTGATGTTAAAAATAAAAGCCATCATTAAAAGAAACGAAGAGGATAATAAAATTAGCGACAATATTGAATTTGAATTAGGTAAGTATCATTTTAATCCAAGATTAAGAGAATTAAAAATTAACGACCTAACGCAAACACTTTCTCCTAAGGAAAATGAATTATTAAAAATGTTGGCAGAAAATATAAATGATTTATTAACCCGCGAAAAGGCGTTGAAGAAAATTTGGGGTAGCGATACTTATTTTAACGGAAGAAGTATGGATGTATACATTGCCAAATTAAGAAAATACTTAAAAGAAGACGATCAAATTGAAATCGTTAACATTCATGGTAACGGATTTAGATTAGTTGTTTCATAAAAATTATTTGTTTACAATTTACTGCTAGTTTATAAAAAAAATCCCGATGAGTTAAGACTTATCGGGATTTTTTAATTTATGAATCTTCTAAGATGCTATCTAAATAGTTCTGGATTGTTGGAAGCATGCCCCGAATGCGGCTTCTTTCCTAAGTGCAAGTATGCCTTCTGCGTTACTTCTCTACCTCTTGGTGTTCTTTGTAAAAAGCCTTCTTGAATTAAAAAGGGCTCATATACTTCTTCAATCGTACCCGACTCCTCTCCTACAGCGGTTGCAATGGTTGAAATACCTACTGGGCCCCCTTTGAACTTTTCAATAATCGCTAATAAAATACGGTTGTCCATTTCATCCAAGCCATGCTCATCCACATTCAACGCTTTTAATGCATGTTGTGTAATGCCAATATCAACAATGCCATCGTTTAATACTTGTGCGAAATCACGTACGCGTCTTAATAAACCATTCGCTATTCTAGGTGTACCTCTACTTCTTCTTGAAATTTCTCCTGCAGCTGCTGTATTAATATTTACATTTAAAATGCCTGCACTTCTCACAATTATTTTTTCAATCACTGTTGCAGGATAATATTCTAATCTAGATTTTATACCAAATCTTGAAAGTAAGGGCGCCGTCAGTAAACCGCTTCTTGTAGTCGCGCCCACTAAAGTAAAAGGATTTAAATTAATCTGAATACTACGCGCATTAGGACCACTATCAATCATGATATCAATCTTATAGTCTTCCATAGCAGCATACAAATACTCTTCTACGACTGTACTTAATCGATGTATTTCATCTATAAACAAAACATCATTAGGTTCTAAACTCGTTAACAAGCCTGCTAAATCACTTGGCTTTTCTATTACAGGACCCGAAGTTTCTTTAATTTGTACTCCCATTTCATTGGCCACAATTCTACTCAAAGTAGTCTTACCTAAACCTGGAGGACCATGAAATAAAATATGGTCCAGCGCTTCCCCACGCATCTTAGCCGCTTTTATAAAAATACTAATGTTTTCAATAAGTTGTGGCTGACCTGCAAACGCCTCCATCTCTCTTGGACGAATACTGTTCTCAAACTCTTTATCCAATGGATTGTTTGCGTCATTCAAATTATCTAATAAAGGATTGGCCATGCTAATTTTTTAAAGCGATCAAATTACAATATTTATCATCTTCCCTTTTACAAATATGAGCTTTTTAATAGGCTTATCTTCCACCCATTTTTGAACCAATGCATTTTCTAGTACAATGGCACGCACTTGCTCCTCTGAAGCATCTAAAGCAATAGAAATATTTGTACGCATTTTGCCATTAATACTCACAGGATATTCCTTTTCTGTTTCCATGACATACTTAGCTTCAAATGTCGGATAATGCGCATCCACTACTAACCCTTCCATCCCCAAGATTTGCCATAATTCTTCGGCAAAATGAGGCGCATAAGGTGTTAACAATATAACTAGTTGTGATAGTATTTCTTTTTTATGGCAATTTAAATCGGCCAATTCATTCACACAAATCATAAAAGTACTAACCGCTGTATTAAAACTATACCTTTCCGTATCTTCTTCAATTTTTTTAATTGTCTTATGCAATACTTTTAATTCAGCAGCAGTAGGGGTTTCATCCATCCATACTTTTCCTTTAAGTTCATCAAAAAATAAACGCCAACACTTTTTCAAGAAGCGGTGAACCCCTTCAATACCCTTTGTATCCCAAGGCTTACTTTGTTCTACTGGGCCTAAAAACATTTCATACATTCTAAAAGTATCTGCACCATATTTCTCCACTAAGTCATCTGGGTTAACCGTATTAAATTTCGACTTCGACATCTTTTCTACTTCTACCCCGCAAACATACTTTCCATCTTCTAGTATAAATTCAGCTTTCGCGTAATCTGGTTTCCATTTTTTAAAAGCTGCAGTATCTAATTCCAATCCATCGACAATATTTACATCTACATGCAAAGCGTCTACTTCATAATTTTGTTTTAACCCTGCAGAGACAAATTGTTGCGTGCCTCTTATGCGATATACAAATCTGGAACTACCTTGAATCATTCCTTGATTTAATAATTTTTTAAAGGGCTCATCAAAACCAATATGCCCTAAATCGCATAATACTTTCGTCCACATCCTACTATATAATAAATGGCCCACTGCATGTTCGGTTCCACCAATATATAAATCTACCTGTCCCCAATAATCACTTGCTTTTCTGCTGCAAAATTCAGTTTCATTGGCAGTATCCATATACCTTAAAAAATACCAGCTACTCCCCGCAAAGCCAGGCATCGTATTGGTTTCATAATTTTCAGCTTTCCAAGAAGCTATATTCGCTAAAGGTCCTTCTCCTTCTGGCCCTGGTGAATAATTGTCTACAGTAGGTAACAATAACGGCAATTCCTTTTCAGTTAAAGGATACGCAATGCCGTCTTTCCATTTAATAGGGAAAGGTTCTCCCCAATAACGTTGTCGGCTAAATGCCGCATCGCGCATTCTATAATTTATCTTAGCCTTCCCAATACCCATTTCCTCCAACTTTTTATTGACAATAGCAATGGCCTCTTTTTGAACAACTCCATTTAAAAAATCACTATTAGATAAAATACCTTCTTTCGTTGGGTTGGCTTCTGTACCATTAAATAAATCTCCAATAATATTAGTTATAGGAATATTAAAATGTTGTGCAAATTTAATATCGCGATCATCTCCACAAGGCACGGCCATAATAGCACCCGTGCCATAGCCTGCTAAAACATATTCAGAAATCCAAACAGGAATTAAGGCATTGTTAAAAGGATTGGTAACATAAGCACCAGTAAAACAACCTGTAATTTTTTTCTCCGCAATACGCTCTCTCTCGCTTCTGCTCTTTACATACTTTAAATAATCGCCTACTGCGGCTGCATGAGTAGAAGGTGTAATAGATGCTACTAGTGGATGTTCAGGTGCCACCACCATAAAGTCAACACCAAAAATGGTATCAGGTCGGGTGGTGTATACTTTCAAGCTTCCTGCATGTCCTTGAATAGCAAAATCAATTTCGGCGCCTTCACTTTTACCAATCCAATTAGATTGCATTTCTTTCATGGCATCGCTAAACTGAATGGTCTCTAATCCAGCCAAAAGCCTATCCGCATATTCGGTAATTCTTAAATACCATTGACGTAATTTTTTCTTTTCAACAGGATGACCTCCTCTTTCACTAAATCCATTAATCACTTCATCATTAGCAAGTACAGTTCCCAATGCAGCGCACCAGTTTACTTCTCCATATCCGCAGAATGCCAAACGATATTGCATCAAAATTGCTTGTTGCTCTTTTTCTGAATAACCCTTCCAATCGTTTGCGGAAAAAGTCAGTCCATTATCTGCAGGACAAACATATTGCGCATTACCTTCTTTTTCAAAAGTTGCTTGCAAAGAAGCAATAGGCATTGCCTTGGCTTTACTTCTATCAAAATAACTATTAAACAATTGTAAAAAAATCCACTGTGTCCATTTATAATAACTTACATCACATGTTTTAACTTCTCTATCCCAATCAAAACAAAAACCAATATTGTCTAATTGTTTTCTAAAGTTATTTATGTTATCATAAGTGCTCTTCGAAGGATGTACTCCATGCTCAATCGCATATTGTTCTGCGGGTAACCCAAAAGCATCGTAACCCATTGGATGTAAAACATTAAAACCCTTCAATCTTTTAAATCGACTATAAATATCAGAAGCTATATAGCCAAGAGGATGACCTACGTGTAAGCCAGCACCACTTGGATAAGGAAACATATCCAATACATAACATTTAGGTTTGCTAGAATCGTTGCTTACCTGATATGCTTTTTTCTCCTGCCAAATAGTTTGCCACTTTTTTTCAATGGCCCTAAATTGATACTCCATTTCTTGTTTTTCTTTGTAAAAGGCGAAAAAACTAACAATTCTTTAACCAAAATTTGAGAAGCCCCCATTTTGCGTAAAAAATCTCCGAATTCACCCTCTGCAAATGTAAGCCATTAGCGTTCAAAACCCTACATTTGCAAAGCGAACAAGTAAAAATTTAATGCTATGGCTTCTACCGGAACTTCGGCTCTAAAACGCAGCAAACCCAACTATATTTATAGTATTGTGGGGGTCGCAATCGTTTTATTTATTATGGGCATTATGGGGTGGTTATTTTTAAACCTCCAGTCTATTGGCGACAATTTTAAAGAAGATATTCGTATAAGCGTTTATGTTAGAACCTCTGATAAAAATATCGTAGGTGCTATTCAGCAATTTATTGCAAGTCAACCCTACGCAAAAAACGTAGAATACATAAATAAAGAAAAGGCAAAGGCAATTTGGAATAAGGAAAATAATGAAGATTGGGCTAAAATATTAGATGTAAACCCTCTTCCAGAAAGTGTCGATTTTTTTGCAAAGGCCGACTATGTAAACACAGATAGCTTAACAAAAATTACGACAGCCATTGAAAGTCAATTTAGCAAAGATGTTGCCGATATTCAATACCCAAAAAGTTTAGTAACGAATTTAAATGAAAGAGCTACTAAAATTGGAGTGGTGTTTTTAGTGATGTCAATTATACTTTGCTTGATTGTTATTATCAGTATAGATAACACCATCCGATTGGCTATGTACAGTAATCGTTTCTTAATTAAGACGATGCAGATGGTGGGCGCTACGCGCAAGTTTATTTCAAAGCCTTTATTAATTCGTGCTTTATTGAATGGATTAATTAGTGCTTTTATAGCCATATTTCTATTGTTTGGGCTTATCGAATGGGCCACCACTCAATTTCCTCAAATAGGCATGCTACAAGGTATTAGCAATAGTTTTATCTTATTTGGCGGACTCATTTTATTAGGAGTGGGCATATCTGTATTAAGCACCTATCGTAGTGTGTTGAAATATTTAAAGATGAAATTAGACGAACTGTATTAATAATTAAATTACTTTTATCAGTATAAATTTGAAACCATGAGTCAAAAAGCAAAAACTAAATCACTCGATTTTTTCGGAAAATCTAATTATACATGGATGCTTATTGGAGCAGCATTAATTATCCTAGGCATGATTCTTATGTCTGGTGGAAAAAGTGCAGATCCTAATGTATTCAATGAAAATGAAGTGTATAGCTTTAGACGCATTACCCTTGCCCCTATTGTGGTTATTGCAGGCTTTATTGTAGAGATATACGCGATATTTAAAAAATCATAAAAAGATAATAAAACAAAAGCGATGCTTACTCCGACTTGTCGGGAAAGGTGTCGCTTTTTTAATGAACCCACATGAACACTATTCAATCTGTTATCATCGCCATTATTGAAGGCGTTACCGAATTCTTACCTATATCGAGTACCGCGCACATGAAATTTGCCAATCCCTTCTTAGGTATTGAGAATAGCCCTTTTGTTGATTTATTTGAAATAGTAATTCAATTGGCTGCTATTGCATCGGTGGTGGTAATTTATAGAAAAAGATTTTTTGATTTTAAGCATTATAGCTTCTATATAAAATTAATTATAGCCGTTATCCCTGCTTTGATTTTTGGCGCTGCCCTAAAAAAACATATTGATGCAGCTTTAGGCAATTTATGGGTCATTGCCATTGTAATGGTTGCAGGTGGTGTTTTATTATTATTTATAGATAGACTTTTCGAAAAAACAACAACTACTTCGATAGCTTCTAATGAAGCGTCTCATCAAGATGCAATAAGTTATAAAAAATCTTTCATCATCGGATGCTTTCAAGTTTTATCAATTCTATTCCCTGGGTTGAGCAGAAGTGCCGCCACTATAGTGGGTGGAATGAGTCAGCAATTAAATAAAAAAACTGCACTTGAATTTTCTTTTTTCTTAGCAGTGCCCACTATGTTAGCAGCCTCCGCAAAAAGCACCTTGGACGTTTATCAATCAAACCCTGAAGTTTTCGGAAAGAATAATCTAACCTTATTACTTATTGGCGCAGTGGTAGCCTTTTTGGTAGCACTTGCAAGCGTTCAATTTCTTATACGCGTTGTACAAAAAAGAGGCTTTGCACCATTTGGCTGGTATCGTATTGCATTAGGACTGAGCATTTTAGTGTTATTATACACTAAATATTTACACTAAACACCCTCTAGGAGAGTTGCTTAATTAGTAGTATTTTTAAAATACTAAACAAACGCTTATGCAAACAGCTTCTAAAAAAGTAGTGAACGGTTGGGCCATGTATGACTGGGCCAATAGTGTATATAATCTTGTTATAACTTCTACCATTTTCCCTGCTTATTATGAAGCGGTTACGGGAGATGGCAATGAAAATACACTCATTGATAAAATTAAAATTGGACCTTACGAATTTTCCAATACAGCCTTATATAATTATGTATTAGCCATTGCTTTTGTGATTGTAGCCATACTCTCTCCCATTCTTTCATCTATTGCAGATTACAGAGGGAATAAAAAACAATTTCTACGTTTCTTCTGCACCATGGGAAGTTTAGCTTGTGCTTCATTGTATTTTTTTGATAGCAATCATATAATGGGTGGTTTGTTTTCGGTAATAATTGCCTGTGTTGGATTTTGGGGTAGTTTAGTATTTTATAATTCATACCTCCCCGAAATTGCCGCGCCCGAAGATAGAGATCGTATTAGCGCTAAAGGTTTTATGATGGGTTATATTGGATCGGTATTATTGCAAATTATATGTTTTGTTTTTGTATTGAAGCCTGAATTATTTGGCATAACAGTTGGCAAAGCCTCTCAAATTTCATTTTTATTAGTGGGTGTTTGGTGGATGGCTTTTGGATGGCTATCCATTTCTAGATTACCCGAAGGAAAGGGTGTGAAAGGTACACATAGCAATAACTTAATAACACAAGGTTATAAAGAAATACATAAAGTATGGATAGAGCTTAAAGCATTGCCTGTGCTTAAAAGATTTTTGATGTCATTTTTCTTTTATAATATGGGGGTGCAAACCATCATGCTTGCAGCAACACTTTATGGAAAAAGTGAATTAAATATTCCTACTACCAATTTAATTATTGCCATTTTAATTATACAAATTGTGGCCATTCCAGGTGCCAATTTAATGGCGAAATTAGCAACCAAATGGGGGAATTTTAATACGATTATGGCAGCCATTGTCATTTGGATTGGGGGTTGTATTATGGGTTATTATTTACCAAGAAACAGCGTGCTACCCTTTTATGCATTAGCTATAATTGTTGGCTTTGTAATGGGAGGTATTCAATCGGTAAGCAGAAGTACCTATTCTAAATTAATGCCCGAAACACATGACACCACTAGTTATTTCAGCTTCTTCGATGTGACTGAAAAAATTGCCATAGTGATTGGCATGTTTAGTTTTGGATTGATTAATGAAATAACCGGATCACAAAGAAATTCAGTGTTGGCGATTGGCTTATTTTTTATCATAGGCTTGGTATTATTATACCGTACTTCAAAATTAAAAGGACATGCAGGCGTATAGCGTAGAAACGGGTAAATTTAAATTGGATGGTGGTGCTATGTTTGGCGTAGTCCCTAAAGTGATTTGGAATAAATCGAATCCTGCAGATGAAAATAATTTGTGCACTTGGGCATTGCGTTGTTTAGTCATTTTAGAAGGAGATCGTATTATTTTAATTGATACTGGAATGGGCGATAAACAAGATGCCAAATTTTTTAGCCATTATCAACCTCATGAAACTGTAGCATTAGCCAATGCATTAGAAAAAATAAATCTCACCGTCGAATCTATTACCGATGTATTATTAACGCATCTGCATTTTGATCATGTAGGCGGGGCTATCTCAAAAGTAAAAGAAGATTTAGTGCCTACTTTTCCTAATGCAACATATTGGGTGAGTGAAACTCAGTGGAATTTGGCATTGAATCCCAACAAAAGAGAAAAAGCGTCTTTCTTAACAGAAAATATTTTACCGCTACAAAAAAGCGGTCGACTAAAATTAATAACATTACCCCCTTTTGAAAGTAATAAAAGCTTGCAAGAAATTAAATTCACCAATGCCATTAGCTGTTTAGTGGTGAATGGTCACACGCAGGGCATGTTGCTTCCTAAAATTAGTATTGGCAAAGAAACAATTGTGTATATGGCTGACCTACTTCCCTCTATAGGACATATTCCTTTACCTTATGTAATGGGTTATGATATGCAGCCACTGGTTACCTTAGAGGAAAAAGAGAAGTTTTTAACTACTGCCTTACAAGAAGATTATATATTATTTTTTGAACATGATGCAGTAAACGAATGCTGCCGTTTAGTGGCTACCGAAAAGGGAATTAGAGCTGGTAAAAGCTTTACATTAAAAGAAATAGAAGGGTTACATTAATTACCTACTAATTCTATTAAAGAAGTTAAGGGATACCTAATATTTTCATACCCAACCATATCCACCTTTATACTTCC
>CAINWZ010000022.1 GCA_903854725.1 uncultured Bacteroidota bacterium | reverse complement strand
GATAAGATAGATGGTATGACCGCAGAAGCGGTTCATGATGGTGTCGTAAGAGCTGTGAAAAGAGCGCGTGATGGAGAAGGCCCTACTTTACTTGAAATGAAAACCTATCGATACAGAGGTCACTCTGTTTCAGATCCGCAAAAGTATCGTTCTAAGGATGAAGTAGAAGATTATAAAAACCAAGACCCTATTACAAAAGTACACAGCACAATACTTGAAAATAAATTTGCAACTGCAGATGAATTAAAAGCCATTGATGATAAAATAGCTGGTATTGTGGAGGCTTCTGTAAAATTCGCAGAGGAAAGCCCTTGGCCAGATGATAGAGAATTATTGAAAGATGTTTATATTGATGCATCTTACCCTTTTATTGTTGATTAATTTTAATAAATATATATGAGCGACGTATTACACCCAGAAAAACACCCATTTGTAGATTTTGTAAAGAAAAATCAAAAAACTTTAACGTATGGCTTAACCATTTTGGTGGTTGTCGTAATAGGTTATTTTGGGTATACAGAATTATACCAAAACCCTAGAGAAGCTAAAGCGGCAGATGCTATGTTTATCGCTGAAAAGTACTTTGGATTAGATTCTTCTAACTATGTACTAAATGGAGACGGCACCAACAAAGGTGTTTTATATGTTATCAAAGAATACAGTGGTACTAAAGCTGCAAACTTAGCTAAATACTATGCGGGAATTAGTTATTTTAGAATGAATGATTTTAATAAATCAATTGACTATTTAAAAGATTTTTCAACTTCTGCGAAGCAAGTACAAGCTATTGCTTATGGCACTATCGGTGATGCTTATGCGGAGTTAAAGAAAAATGATGATGCCGTTGATTATTATAAAAAAGCAGGTGAACATTTTCCAGAAGATGAAGGTATTTCTTCAGAATATTTATACCGTCAGGCTGCTTTACTTGAATTAAATGGCAAAGCAGATGACGCTATCGCTGTTTACAAAACCATTAAGTCAAAATATCCAAAGACTGATAAAGGCTTCCAAGCTGATAAATATATTAATAGATTGAAGGTTCAACCTTAATTTATTGTCAAATAGCTAAAAAAGGCATTCTCCACCAAATGTGGAGAATGCCTTTTTATTTTAGGACTTTTATTAATGAACTATTCTTATTTTTGATACATGACAGTGCAACTATTTATACCCTGTTTTATGGATCAGCTTTACCCTCAAGCTGCATTTAATACCATCAAAGTATTAGAGAAAGCGGGTTGTACGGTTAAGTATAACGAGAAGCAAACCTGTTGTGGTCAACCTGCTTTTAATGCAGGTTTTTGGAGTGAGTCAAAAGATGTTTGTACCAAGTTTGTACAAGATTTTGATGGTGCCGATTATATAGTTAGTCCTAGTGCAAGTTGTACCGGTTTTGTAAGAAATAATTATGGTAAAATTTTTGAGAACAATGCCTTTCAAAGTCCTGCTAAAAAAGTAACCAATAGAATGTTTGAGCTTTCTGAATTCTTGGTTAAAATATTAAATGTAACTGAGCTGGGTGCAAAATTTGAAGGCAAAGCAACCTATCATGATAGTTGTGCAAGTTTAAGAGAATGTAATATTAAACAAGAACCAAGACAATTATTAGCAGCAGTAGCTGGTTTAGAATTAGTAGAGATGAACGAATCTGAAACTTGTTGTGGATTTGGAGGAAGCTTTGCTGTGAAATATGACACTATTAGTGTTGCAATGGCTGATCAAAAAATTGAAAACATTATTAATACCCAAGCTGAATATTTAATTAGCACCGACCTAAGTTGTTTAATGCATTTAGACGGCCGATTAAAATTCAATGGCAATAATGTGCAGATATTACATTTGGCTGATGTATTAGCAAGTGGTTATTAGAAGTTGTAGTATTATTATTTTTCATCATCATTATTATTTTTATGGCTTATTGGTTAATCAAATCAGAACCTTTTAAATATTCTTGGGATCAATTTGTTAAAGACAAGAAAACGGGCTGGGATGGTGTGAGAAATTATGGAGCCAGAAATAATTTAAGATCTATGAAAAAAGGAGATCTCGCCTTTTGGTATCATAGCAATGAAGGCATGGAAATTGTGGGTATTGCAAAAGTGGTCAAAGAATCTTACCAAGACCCTACCACAGAAGAGACGGCATGGTTAGCAGTTGATTTTGCACCGCATCAAAAATTAAAACATCCAGTGAGATTAGCTGATGTAAAAGCCAATACCAATTTAGCTGCAATGGCCTTGGTTAAACTAGGTCGTTTATCTGTTCAGCCCGTAACAGCTGCAGAATGGAAAGAAGTGATGAAAATGAGCGAAGGGAAATAATTTTTTATTTTCTATCGTCGTATTTATTTAAAAAATACATACCCAATTAATATCGCTATCACCACCCCTATTATATCGGCAAATATGCCAGCCCATAAAGCATACCTTATTTTTTTAATACCTACACTTCCAAAATACAAAGCAATGATATAAAAAGTGGTATCTGCTGAGCCCTGAAATATAGAAGCTAATTTACCTACAAAAGAATCAGGCCCTTGGTTCTGAAATATATCTAACATCATGCCTCTTGCTCCACTCCCACTCAATGGTTTCATAATGGCAACTGGTAAAGCACCAATAAATTCAGTATTAACACCCGTTAATTGAATGAGATAAGTGAGTCCATTTAATATATAACTCATGGCACCACTATCTCTAAAAACGCGAATAGCCACTAGCATGGCCACTAAGTAAGGAATGATTTTAATAATCACATCAAAACCATTTTTTGCGCCTTCTATAAAAGCATCAAATACAGAAACTTTTTTATAAGCACCTCCTACAATAATGGCTACAATAATTACTAACAATAAACCATTACCAATTACTTTAGAAAATATTTCTTTGCTTTCTGTTGATAAAGAATTAACTGCAAATAATACACCTATCATAATTAACACTAAACCTACTAGCCAACTAATTAAAACTTTATCCCATTTTAGTTTTTGATAAAATCCAACCATTAAAATGGATGCTAATGTGGTTCCAATAGTAGCTAATACACAGGGAATAAATATACTAGCAGCATCATGTGACCCTGCAGCTAGTCGATAAGATATAATTGTTAGTGGAATAATCGTAAGGCCACTTGTATGTAAAACCAAAAACATTATTTGCGCATTGGTCGCTTTTTCTTTTTCAGGATTTAGGCTTTGTAAGCTTTCCATTGCTTTTAACCCAAAGGGTGTGGCTGCATTATCCAATCCTAACATATTGGCACTAAAATTCATCACCATTTGCCCCATGGCTGGATGGTTAGCAGGAACTTCTGGAAAAAGGCGGCTCAGAAATGGGTTCATCCATTTAGCTAGTTTTTGAATCGCCCCTGCTTTTTCGGCAATATTCATGAGCCCCAAGAAAAATACCATCGTTCCAGCTAATGGAAAGGCGACGTCTATTACAGATGATTTCGCTGAATCAAAGATTCCATCGGCTAATAACTTAAAAATGGTGGTATCCCCCAAGAAAACAAGTTTACAAAGGGCAATTACAAAGGCAATCACAAAAAAAGCCATCCAAATAATATTCAGCGCCATAATCTATTGTTTGTGCTACTAATATAGCCCATTTTGGGATTAGATTTGTATTTTTGCGCTCTTAAAACAATACAAATTATGGCTTTACAGGCAGGGATTGTGGGATTACCAAATGTGGGGAAATCTACCTTATTTAACGCAGTAAGTAATAGTGCTAAAGCACAGGCTAGTAATTATAGATTCTGTACCATTGAACCCAATGTTGGTTTAGTTGATGTACCTGATCATAGAATGCAACAATTAGCCGATTTAATTATCCCGAATCGAATCGTACCTACCCAATTAGAAATTGTAGATATTGCTGGTTTAGTAAAAGGCGCCAGTAAAGGAGAAGGATTAGGAAATAAGTTTTTAGCCAATATTAGAGAAGTAAGTGCCATCATTCATGTGATTCGTTGTTTTGAAGATGAAAATGTATTGAGAGAAGAAGGCGCCATTAATCCTATTGCAGATAAAGAAATTATTGAAACGGAATTACAATTGAAAGATTTAGACAGTGTAGATAAAAAAATACAACGCTGTGAGAAAATGGCTAAAACAGATCCTAAAGCTAAGGTAGAATTAGAGGTTTTGCAAAAATGTAAAATACAATTAGAACAAGGAAAAAGTATTCGTTCCTTGCATTTATCAAAAGAAGACCGAGTGGCTATTGCGGATAGTTTCTTATTAACAGAAAAACCAGTTATGTATGTGGCGAATGTGGATGAAGCTTCGATGCATACTGGCAATAAATTTTCAGCCATGTTGATGGATATGGCCAAAGCAGAAGGCGCTGAGGTGGTAGTAATGTGCAATAATATAGAATCTCAAATTGCTGAATTAGAAGACCCTGCAGATAGAGCTGTTTTTATGGAAGAATATAAAATGACAGAACCTGCATTGAATAGATTAATACAATCAGCCTATAAATTATTGAATTTAGAAACCTACTTTACAGCAGGTGTGCAAGAAGTACGTGCTTGGACTATTGAAAAAGGATGGAAAGCGCCTCAGGCTGCAAGCGTTATCCATACTGATTTTGAAAAAGGGTTTATTAAAGCAGAAGTTATTGCATTTGAAGATTTTATTAAATATAAAAGTGAAGCAGCTTGTAGAGAAAATGGAAAACTAAGAATTGAAGGGAAAGAATATTTAGTGAAAGATGGCGATGTGATGCATTTTAGATTTAATGTTTAATGAACTTTACTATTTTTAAAAATAGAGTGAATATTAAAAAGCTATGAAAAAACATTTCAAATTATTACTAATCCTTCTTCCAATTGTATTGTTTTTTGCATGCAATGACGGTAATAGTGAAAATAATGAGATGGCTATCCCTGCCCCAACTGCCCTTTCCTATGAGGTGGTAAAAGTATATCCTCATGATACTAGCGCCTATACTCAAGGATTAGAATGGAATGGAAATAAATTAATAGAAGGTACTGGCTTGGAAGGAAAGAGCATTTTGCAATTATTAGATACCAATATGAAAACGATTGGTAGTAAAGTAAGATTGTCAAAAGAAGATTTTGGAGAAGGCACTACCCTTTTTAAAGATAAAATTTATCAACTAACTTGGAAGACGCATAAAGTGTTTGTTTACGATGCTAAAAATTTACAAAAAATAAGAGAATTATATTGGCCCTATGAAGGTTGGGGATTAACACATAATGACACTGCCCTTATTGTATCAACTGGAGAAAGTAATATCTATATAGTTGAACCAAATAAGTTTTCTATCTTAAAAACAATAGGCGTATTTAATAATTATGGCTATTTAAGTAATATTAATGAGTTAGAATATGTGGGGGGTAATTTATATGCGAATATTTACGGTCGCAATGAGGTGGTTGTTATAGACATGAATACAGGACAAGTTAAGAATAGCATCAATTTTAGTAATTTATTGTCTCAGGCGGGTGTAAAATATGATCCTTTAAGTATTGATGCAGGCTATGTTTTAAATGGAATTGCTTATCATCCTAAAAAGAATACATATTTCATTACTGGTAAATGCTGGCCTGTAATAGTAGAAGTTAAGTTAAAGTAAATTACTCCATCTTTTTGATCTCATAAATAATAGAGCTTCCTCTATCATTATTGCGTAGGGCAGTTAAATTGGAAATACAACCAATCATAAATGCACGTAGCATTCCAAAGATGCCAGATTTTTTATATTTCTCGCTTAATAGACTAACATAAAAGCTATCAAACCACATAGGTAGTTTTTGAACAATGCTCATTTTAAACTTTTTAGTCAAATAATTCATGGCCCCTGGAGAAAAATGATATAAGTGTCTTGGAACATCATAAGCCGCCCAATATTTTTTATAAAATTGAGCATCATAACTCGTATAATTAGGAACAGCAATAATAAGACGTCCATTAGGTTTAAGTAATCTATGAAAAGCTTTTATATAGTCATGTAGGTCATGAACATGCTCTAATACATGCCAAAGGGTAATTACTTCAAATGTTGCTTCTGTTAAATGAAATAGATCTTCTATGGGTAGTAGTGTAATACCATAATTTTCTAATGCTCTTTGTCTACTTGCTTCATCAGGCTCTAATGCAGTTACTTTCCAGCCTTTTTTAGCCATGGAATGCGCAAAAGCACCCGTTCCAGCACCTACCTCTAATAAATGTCCTTTATGGCCCGTAAACAAGGATTGAACCCAGTTTGTCTTTTGTGTAAGGGTATGATTTCTTACTTTATGATATAATTTATTGACCAACCCCTCTTTAGTATCGGTATGTGAGATATAAGAAGGGAAATTATAGTAAGGTGCTATGAATGCTTTGGAAGGAACTGGATCAGTATATTGTAAAGTACAATTGGCACATTGTATAACTTGAAAATCTTCTTTGGTTAATGAATAATCTTTGGTATGAAGTAAAAAAGAAATGTCTTCTTTATTGCAAATGGGACAAGGTGAAAACTTTTTTTGATTTTCAAGCATGTTTATAGCAATTTATATAAAATAGCAACAATAGCTATTAATGACAATATCAAGGCTACTAATTCCCATTTAACTTTTTTAACGCTCACTACTTGCTCTTCTACATCTATTGCTATTGGGGAAATGGAAATATCTTTAAAATAGGAAGCAGATTGAAAACTAGATACCCAATTAAACTGATCTCCGGTTTTATGTACACTACCTAAATTTCCAATTTTTAAAATGGCATTTTGCTCCTCAAAACATTTTTGTAAAAAAATTTCATATTGTATAGCAGCTTGTTCATTTGAAACAGACAATGCATCTGCTAAAAAAGAAAAAAAGTGTGCGCTTGGTTTTGTTTTTACTGTAGAAAATTCAATGCTTACTATAGGAGCTTCTAAAGTGCCTCCTGTCCATTTAGCGGGGATTTTAACCAAGGATATACCCCCAATAGTTGGTAGGACTAATTCGTCAAACTGTACAAAATATTGTTCTAAAATGTTTACCATAGTTATTTATGAAACGAATATACGATTCCGGCAATTAATTGCACCCCTAAAGAAGGATATTCTCCCCAGCGTTGATATTTTTTATCTAATAAGTTTTCCCCTTTACCCCAAGCTTTCAGTCGATGTGTTAATTGATAGCTAAAGGAAGCATTTAAAACTAGCGTGTTTTTTAAAGCATAGGCTTGATTGGCATCGTTTAGTAAAGATGCGCCAGACCAATACTGCATTCCGCCCTCTATTGCCCATTTTTTACTAGGAAACCATGTTAGATCACTATTGATAGTTAATGGCAGGATACCCCATGGGTTGCTATTATTTTTGATAGAATTAAATTGAATATATTTTGCTTTGGCATTTAGTAATAATTGATCACTAAACTGGTAGCGGAATGTTGACAGGAATTCAAGTGTAATAGCTCTATATTCAAATATGGGTTGATATTGTAAGCCCATAAAACTAGAGGATACTAAAGAATAAGTAGAATAATTTAAACGATTGAAAAAAGGAATATTATGATAATCATTCAAAGACAAGCCAATACTATATTGCATTCTTTTAGATGCATTGATAATTAAATCTAAAGATTTTTTTTCTTGGGTGGTAATTTTTAAATCGGAAGGTGCAGCAATCCAAGGGTTTGTCATAGCTAAAGTAGCATAGTTATTATTGGTTAAAATTGTTTGCCAATTAGCTACTAGTAAATTATTAGTATCGTTTAGTTTTTTGGTAAATTGAACAACAGGATATAACGCATATTGACTGGTTGTAAAAGTGGGGTTCACGCCTACTTTAATACTAGTATTCCATTTGTTAATTTCAATAGAAGGTTGAATGGAGAAAACTGAATTTTTAATTGCTGCTAAATTGTTACCATTATATTTATTATAGTTATAGACAAAGTCAAGGTTAATTTTACCGCTATTTTTTAAAGCAAAACTCATAGGGTTGTAAATTTCAATCCAGAAATTATTTGTATTTGCTTGCCCTTTAAAATTTTCTATTTTTACTAAGGGAGTAGCAATTTGGTTCTTTATTTTTGATTGGTCATTTACCCAATTAAAAGCAGTACCAAAATGAGAGAAAGCTTGTGAATAGTTCGACAATGACAGGTTGTTATTATCTGGAACCAACCCAAATCGATACTGTTGACTGTTTTGGAAAAAAGTTTCAGTTTTTAATCTATTGTGCTCATTGATCATGAAATCTCCTAAATAAGCTATGCCTTTACGATTGTATTGTTGTAAGTATTCTAAACCTTTGGAAGATTCGAAATTGGCATGTAATGCATGGGAGTTATTATATTTATCTACTGCATTTAGGCTTAGATCAAAAAGTTGTTGCATATTATTACCCAAACCCACTTTAAGGTTTGTTTTATTGATAGGAGCTGCCGATTCATTTTCTTTATAAGCTCTAGGAATTAATGAAATAGGTCTGTATTGAAAAGTTAAATTTTGAGTAGGCACTTGATAGTTTAGAACAGAAGTGGTGGTATCTACTTTATAAGTAGCTTTTGTAAAGCTTATTTTAGCAATATTTTTTAATTGTGGTTTAAAGGCAGAAATAATATTCACTTCTTTTTCCGGAACAGTATCTAACTTAGGTGTTACAATATTGGTGGTTGTTAATAATTTTGATAAATCAGCCGTTTCTATATTTAACTTTGGGGTTTTCTTTTTTGCACTACCCTTTTTTGAGTTCTTTTTGCTTTTTGTTTTTACAGCTTTCTTTTTCTTCGCTTTTTTATTTTTCTTACTTGAAATGACGGTGATTTTTTTGCTATTTTTTTGCTGAGATATCCCTGGCGAGATAAAATAGAAAAAACAAATAAACAAAAAACTATATTTTATAAAATACTTCATATTCAGTTATTTATTTAATTGTTGTTTTTTCAGTTAATTCTTTCAATTTCTGTCCAGCAACAATTTTCAATTCTTCAATTGTCGCATTATCTGCTACACTTTTATAGGTAGCAATGGCATTAAATTCATCTTTTTGTGCGACGTATATATCACCTAATAAAATATAAGATTTGGTTACCCAATATTCATAGGAAGCTTGCTTTTTAATCATTTCAAAAGCCGTCTTCTCCGCTAAAGGCAATTTGTTTTGATGTAAGTATACACTAGCTAATTGATAATGCGCTTCTGCTGTTATTATACTATTACCTACTTTAATGACCTTATTAATGATTTGCAAAGCTGTTGTTGTATCACCTGTCAGCAAACTTTGGTGATAAAGTGCCATATTAGCCATCTCCACATCATCGGCTGCACTGGTTTTATCTTGTACTATTTGTAAAGCAGTCTTAGCGCATTCCAGCCATTTTTCTGCTTTAAATTGACATCTCAATAACCCTTTATTGGCTTCCGTTATATTTTCTTGTTGTGTGGCAAATTGTAATAAGATTGCAAAGTATTTTTCAGCTACCTCATATTGCTTAAAAGTAAAGTAGTTTAATCTAGCTGCAATTAAGGCTGCACGCTCAGCATATTTATTAGGCGCCAAATCGGCCACTTTTGAAAAATAGTAAACAGCCGTATCATATTGTTGTTTGGAGTAGCTTATTTCTGCAATTAGGTTCGAAGCATCTAAATAATACTTACCTGTTGGGAATTTTTGTAAATAATTACTGAACCCTACTGCTGCTTCTGTATATCTTTTTTGTTCATATTTAAGGATAGAAGCTTTAAATATTAATGAATCTTGCTCATTGACTGTTAATGGATGCCCGTATTCATTCATAAATTGGACATATAATTCGGGTGTTTGATCTTCAATAAATATATTTCTTATATATTCTATCGCATTTTCACTTTCCACTGATTTTGGGTAGGCTGCATATAAATCTTTAAAGGTTTGTAGTGCTATTTGATTTTTATCTAAATTAAAATATACAATACCCAGTTTATAAAAAGCTTGAGGGTATAAGTTGGTAGCCAATTTGTCTAAAGTAATTCTTGTAAGTGGTGCAATCGCTTCTTGAAACTTTTCCTGACTCACATAGGTATCGGCTAATTCCATTCTAGCATCATTCATGTAAGATGAATGGGGAAATAAAGATTCATAATTATTGAGCAACTTTATTTTTTCTGTTGCCTTGCCAATTCCCCCTAAAATATTGGCTTTTTGTAAAGTGGCATAATCTGCATAAGACCAAGACCAATCTATCACTTGTTTAAAAGTAGTTAAAGCATTATTCATTTGCTTTAGCATCATTTGACAATCTCCCATTCTTACAAAAGCATCTTGTTGAAATGAACTAAGTGTTGAGTTGGAACTTAAACTGGTTATTTCTTTAAACTGTAAGAAGGCTTTCTGATAGGCATTGTTCTTTAAAAAACAATATCCTAAGGTATATCTTGCGTTTAATGGATTTACTTCCCCTGCATTAATGGGGTCTAACATGAATTTTTGTATAAATCCAATAGCGTCATCTATTTTACCCATCTTATAACTTAATTCACCCAGCCAAAAATGAGTTTGCGATAAATAGTTAGCATTATAGGGAGCATTGCGAAGTTGCGTAAATAAAGAGAAGGCTTTTTCAATTTCGCCGTCATTTAAATTATTACAGGATAATCCATATAATATGGCTGGATATATTTTCAATAATTCCAGTGTAGGATTTTCAATGGATTGATACGCCTCCAGTGCTTGATTAAAATTATTATTCAAGGTTAAGGAAGTAATCCATAAAGATTTAGATTCCACAAAATTGCTTGAATTCGGATAGCTTTCCATAAACTTATCCAAGACAGTGATGGCAGCGCTATATTCCTTTAATTCAACTAGTAACTTTCCGTAGTTGAATTGCGATATTTCTTTTTGTAATAAATTAACACTTTTAGAAGCGCAAAGCATAAAGGCATTCTTCGCGCCATTTTTGTCATTCACTTTTAAATAAGCTGTACCTAACAAATACATACTATTTTGACCCAATGAATCTTCTACATTGGCTAATTTTTTAAATCCTTCGATGGATTTTTCCCACTGTTGATCTTGAAAATAACAAAAAGACAATTGATATAAATCTTGAACTTCTACTTTTTCTTGCGCTGCAACATAAGTAGCCAAGTAGGGAACGGCTTTTTGGTATTGCTTCTTCTCAAATAATAAATGACCCATTAATTGCTGCAGCTGTAATTTATAATACTGGTCTTCTAATTGTAAAGCTTTTTCACAATAGCTCATAGCAGCATCAACATCTCCAATAAAATAATAAATTTGACTAATGTAAAATGGAGTCAAACTTACATAGGCTTTATTCATGCTGGCTATCTCAAAGCAGGATAACGCTAGTGTGAACTCCTTTTTTTGTAAAGCTATAAATCCAGCATAATAATTAGCATCAGTATAATACACTGATTCTTTAAGTTGTCTTATGCTATTTAATAAGCCTGTGGCTTTTTCCCAATTACCTTCTTTAAAATAGATATACCCTTGAAGATATTTCATCGTCATTAACTCATCATTATTAATATCTTCTATTTGTACCTGTGTAAATGCTTGTAAGGCTTCAGCTGTATTTTGTTTTTTAACATAAAATTCTCCTAAATAGTAATTGATCCGAGAACTATATATTTTATTAGTCGTTGAGCTTAGATAAGTAATGGCCAGCTTTTCTGCAGCAGGTTTTTGTAAAATTAGAGAAAGAGAAACAAAATGATAACGAATGTCTTCTTGAACGGGAGCAAAATGATAAGCAGATTGTATTAATTGAAAAGCTTCTAAGGTATCTCCTTGGTGTAAGGCCAGTAAACCTTTTTTGAAAATAGATTCCTGTGGTCTTTCATATTGGCTAAATTGACCACTTGCATTGAATACAAAAATCAATAGTATACCAATTCCTCCTACTCTATTTCTCAATGACAACATATAGTTTCTTTATTAATATCCTAAAATTAAGCTCTACTTATAAAACGACCCTTATTTACCCCTTATTGTGGAAAAACAGAATTCATTCGTAAATTTGTCAACAATAACAATAAATATGTACGAATTCAATACGAATGTCAGAGTTAGGTATGCTGAGGCAGATCCTATGAATGTGGTTTATTATGGCAATTATGCCCAATACTTTGAAGTGGGCAGAGTGGAAAGCTTACGCAACCTTGGAATAAGCTACAAAGGCATTGAGGATATGGGTATTATGCTACCTGTTGTTGAATTAAATATTAAGTATTTGAGACCTGCCAAATATGACAATTTATTAACGATTAAAACACAGATAAAGGAGCTCCCAGTTGATCATCGTATTGTTTTTGATCAAGAAATTTATAATGAAGAAGGGAAATTATTAACGATTGGCAAAGTGAAGCTTTATTTTATGGATAGTAAGCTTGGAAAAAGAGCAGCGATGCCCTCTTCAATGCTTGAAAAACTAAGCACCTATTTTAGATAAACCGCTGATTTTTAGTTTACTTTGCAACTTATAATCCTGATTGAATGAACCCCATTAATGCGACAATTATTACCATAGGCGACGAGCTTTTAATTGGGCAAGTTATTGATACGAATAGCGCTTATATTGCCCAAGCACTTAATAAAATTGGAGTACCTGTTTTAAATAGGATTGCTGTTGGAGACAATAAGGATGCTATCATATCTGCTTTAGACGCAGCAGCCATCAAAAGTAATATTGTAATTATAACTGGCGGTTTGGGGCCAACAGCTGATGATATTACCAAACCCTTATTGAACGCTTATTTTGGCGGTAAAATCGTTGTTCATCAGCCAAGCTTAGATCATATCACTTATATATTTGAGACGATCCATAAAAGACCAATGATAGATCGCAATCGTAAACAAGCAGAAGTACCCGATGTTTGCGAAGTATTATTTAATGAAAAAGGAACTGCGCCTGGTATGTTATTTAAGAAAGATAAGGTCTATTATTTTTCATTACCTGGTGTTCCTCATGAAATGAGATGGTTAACTGATAACCATGTCATCCCCACTATAAAAAAAGATTTTACACCTAGTTTTATTTGTCATAGAACATTATTAACCGCAGGCATTGGCGAATCATTCTTAGCAGAGTTGATTGCTAATTTTGAAAACGATTTACCTACCCACATTAAATTAGCCTATTTACCTAATATAGGTATGGTGCGTCTAAGATTAACTGGCAGTGGTAAGGATGAAAAATCTATAGAAAATGAAGTGGCTGCTCAATTTGAGCAATTGAAGTTAGCCGTAAATGACTATTTGGTCACCGATTCAGATGAACCCATGGAAGTGGTGGTAGGCAATTTATTAAAACAAAGAAATCAAACTGTTGCTACTGCTGAAAGTTGCACCGGAGGATTTATAGGTCACTTATTATCTAAGAATGCAGGTTCTTCTCAGTTTTATACCGGGGGTGTAATTAGTTATGATAATCGTATAAAAACCGAATTTCTAGACGTATCCACCGAAATTTTGCATACTGTAGGCGCAGTAAGTAAGGAAGCTGTCGAACAAATGGCCCTCGCGGTTAGAGAAAAGATGAATACAGATTACGCCATTTCAGTTAGTGGAATCATGGGGCCAACTGGTCAAACTGCTGAAAAGCCGTTGGGAATGGTTTGGGTGGGCGTCGCCAACAAAGAAAAAGTGGTCTCCAAGGTTTTCTATTTGAGATTTGACAGGTTAAGAAATATAGAAGTAACTGCTAATCAGGCTATAAATTTACTTAGGTTATTAATAATCAATAAGATTTAGTCTTATTTTTGCTAAAATTAACCCTTATGCCAATTGTGGATTTAGTTTTACCTAAGTTGGGTGAAAGTATCATGGAGGCGACCATTTTGAAATGGCACAAAAAAGTGGGTGATACTATACAACTTGATGAAACGCTTTTGGATATAGCTACTGATAAAGTTGATAGCGAGATCCCCTCTTCTGCAGAAGGAATTATTACCGAAATTTTATTTGAAGTGAATAGTGTCGTTCCCATTGGGACGGTTATTGCTAGAATTACTACTACAGTATCTGGAACTGCAACTAATACTGTAAAGTCTAGTATTCCTATTATTGAAGAAAATATTCCTACACCTATTGCAGCAAGCAAAGCAGTCATTGAAAAACCTGCAGCGCTAGAAACAATAGTAGAAGTACCATTTGTTCCCTCTATTGCTCCTCCTAAAGAATCCCTGAATAAGCAAAATGTTACTATCTCTAGTACAGAAGCAAAATTTTATTCTCCTTTGGTTTTAAACATTGCACAAAACGAAGGTGTTGGAATGGATGAGTTGCAATACATAACAGGAACTGGATCTAATGGAAGAATTACTAAAAAAGATATTCTTGATTTTATTGCACGTAAAAAAATGGCCATTCATTTGCCAAATCCAATGGTCAATGAAACGAAACTTGATGCTGCTCCAAATGAAACTACTACTAGACCACTTCTCAATAAACCATTAGATGTATATGAAAATAATACAGCTAATTTTTCTGCCTCTATTTCCACCAAATTAGCAAATCCTAATGAAGTAATCATAACAGGTGCAACTGAAATTGTGGAGATGGATCGTATGCGAAAACTAATAGCAAAGCATATGGTGGATAGTGTTCAAACAAGTCCACATGTAACTTCTTTTGTAGAAGTGGATGTTACCAATATGGTTGTTTGGAGAGATAAGGTGAAGGATTTATTTGAAAAAAGAGAGGGTGCAAAAATTACCTACACGCCGATGTTCTTGGAATCTATAGCAAAAGTGTTGGAACAATTCCCGATGATTAATTGCAGTTTGCAAGGTGATCAAATTATTCTTAAAAAAGATATCAATATAGGAATGGCTACTGCCCTTCCCTCTGGTAATTTAATTGTACCAGTGATAAGAGGTGCCAACCAATTAAGCATTGTTGGGATTACTAAAGCCGTTAATAATTTAGCCAATGCGGCAAGAAACGGTCAATTAAAACCAACAGATACACAAGGCGGTACCTTTACAGTTACCAATGTGGGATCTTTTGGGAGTATAATGGGAACACCTATCATCAATCAACCTCAGGTGGCTATTTTAGCATTAGGGGCTATCAAGAAAAGAGCGGTTGTTGTCGAAACCCCATCAGGTGACGCTATACTAGTACGTCACATGATGTTTATTAGCATGAGTTACGACCATCGTATTGTAGATGGTGCCATGGGATCCAAATTCTTAGCTGCCGTAGGCAAAGAAATTGAAAATTGGGATCCCAATAGGCAATGGTTTCAATATGTTTAGTAATTCAGACCCCAGGTTCTTCCTTTCATTACAGCAGGTACTCCTTTAATTAACCACTCTGGCATAGGTGCTCCTTTTAAATAACTATCGAAGAATTGTTGTTCTCTTATTTGAATGTCTTTTCTATTTCTACGTTCCACTAAATTATGTGCTTCATTATTGTATACCAATAACCAAACTTTTTTATTCAGTCTCTTCATATCACTATACATTTCAATTCCTTGATACCAAGGCACTGCATCATCGGCATCATTACTCATAATAACTAAAGGTGTTTTAATGGCAGGTAAAGAAAATAGTGGAGAGTTTTTAATATATAAATCGGGACGTTCCCATAAACTAGCACCTAATCTTGTTTGAGACTTTTCATATTGAAATTGACGACTAATGCCTGGTCCCCATCTAATACCTGAATAAGCACTGGTCATGTTTACAACAGGTGCGCCAGCCCAAGCTGCTGCATATAAATTTGTTTTGGTAATTAAGTAAGCAATTTGATAACCTCCCCAACTTTGACCTTGCAAACCTACTTTAGTACTATCTACAAATCCTTTTTGTATCATGGCTCTTGTGCCACTTAATATATAGTCATAAGCACTTTGACCTGGATAGCCTCTAGTGTACCAAATATCTGGTACAAATACAATATATCCTCTACTAGCAAAGAAAGGAATATTTAATCTTGAAGGTGTTGGTGCTGGTGCTAAATAATTATGCAAAGTTTGATTGTTTCTTTCATAGAAATATACAATCATTGGATATTTTTTCTTGGCATCAAAGTTTTCAGGTAAGTACAATACACCTTCTGCCATTTTACCTGTATATGCTTTCCATTTAACTATTTGAGAACTCATCCAATTGTAATTGGCTTGTTGTTGGTTGATGGTGGTTACAGCCGTTGGATGTTGACTTTTAGCTTCTAAAGTATATAAATAAACAGTAGGTGATTTTATTTCATCTTCCTGCATAACCGCTAAGTCGTTAGTATTTTTAGCACCCACAATTGTTGTAAAATGCATAGGTAACTGATTTATTAAGGTCATTTTACCAGTTGCAAGATTTAATATGGATAACATTTCAGATTTATCTACTTCACTAAAGCCTTTCATTAAAATTGAAGCATTACTCGCTAAAGTTTTTCTTTCAGGGTCTGTTTCAACAAAACGGGAAATAATTTTAGTAGCACGACCATTGGTTAACTTAATAGAAGAAGCAACACCGCTTGCATCCACCAACCAAATATCATAACGGTCATAGATTAGTAATTGGTTATTATTCTCCATCCATTTTGCAATTCCATAAGCGTTAGGATCATCTGGCAAATCATTTTCCTCGTCAAACAAAGAAGTTTTTATGTCTTTTGCAATTTGTATAGTTTTCCCTGTGGTTGCGTTATAAGCAAAATACTTTTTTTGAGGTTCGTCATAAAAAACTAAAGTCTTGCCATTATAAGAAGAAGACATTAAACTTCCCTTCCATTCTTTTTGAATAAGTTTTCTTTGTCCAGTAGCGGCATTAATATCATAAATATCTTTTAATGAAAATCCTTGCCATTGGGAAGCAATAAGATAAGCAGAGTCGATAGTGGCATAGGCATGTTGGCCATCCCCTTCTTCAGTAGTCATTACGTCTCTATCTTTTATTTTGCCTAAATAGGTTGCATTTTTATTGGACGTATTGATGAATACTAATTCAGTACTTTTTAAAGTGTTTTCCAAGGCTTTTTGTTGCGCTGGTTGTATAATAGGATCTGCATAGTGCCAAATATCTACACTCACTCTTTCAAATTCTGGTAAACTCGTATCCTTAATAGGTAAAATGGGTTGTACGCCTAATTCTACAATAGAACCTGATTTACTAAATTTTAATTTTCTATCTCCTCCAATAGTATAATTAACAGGAATAGCATTGTTAGATTTATCAAAAATAGATATCGCAGATGTTGCAGCAGGTGTATAATATGCTACATAGTAATTTTTTTGTAAAGCTTTATCGGTACTGTCTTTTTCCACTAGATAAGCCAATTGTTTTCCTTCTTCATCCCAACTAAAATTGGTTGCAGTATATAATTTATTAGTCAGCACTATATTATTGGTATCTGCAATAGTCGCTAGCAATACTTGTGCATCTTTTTGTTTCGTTTTAACTTGGTACATCACTACCCCATGCGCTTTTGGATGAATAGAATATTGAGCAATATTATTAAACACTCTTTCTTTAGCAGAAGCTAAATCTCTCATCACCAAATCTGCACCTTCTTTAGTTATATCTCCTTTTTTATCTTTTAAATATACTATTATATCATTTCCATGTTCTGCAACTTGAAAACTTTTTACGGAAGCAATTTTTTGTATTTTACTATTAGACAATTCTACAATCACCAAACTGTCTTTTGGCATATCATCGGCTTTCTTCTTATCTATCTTTGCTTTTCTGGTTTCAGCAAATGTGGGTTTTATTTTAGCAATAAGGTATTCTCCATTTTCAGTAAAAATGGCACCAGTAGCTCTATCTATATTTATTTCAAGACCCGTTTTTACATTTCTAATAATAAGAGAACCATCTCCCTCCTGTGGCGTAATGGCATACACTAAAAACTTGCCATTGGGATGCAAAGATGTTTCTCTGATAGACTGCCAGCTATCATATACAGTATGATCTAATTCCTTTTTTTGGGCTTGTAATGTTAAACCTACAAAAAGCATAAAAAATAGTACAAAATGTTTCATATTGAGTAATTTATAAACCTAAGATACGTCAACTTTTGACATCTTTTTTTGTTATAGATTTGCAATAATTATTTATTTTATGAAAGGTATTTTGTTAAGTTTTTGCCTGTTTTTTTGTGTTTCTATTGCTTTTGGGCAATCAAAGGGTAATTTATCAGGTTGGGTTATCGATAAAAACACCCAAAATCCCATTTCGGGGGTCTCTGTAAAATTGGTGAATACCCCCTTTTCCACTGTGACAGATAGTATGGGTAAGTATAGTTTTAAAGCTATCCCCACTGGTCAATACCAAATCAAATTCACCTCTCTAGGTAGTTTACCCTTAACCTTATTTAATGTAGTCGTAAGTACTGGTAATGAGACCAATAATACCATTGAGCTTATAGCAGAAAGTATACAATTAACCACTGTACAAGTGGGTTCTACTCGCAAAACGGTAAGAGCCGCCACTTTAGAAACTCCCTTAAGTGTTCAAAGATTAACAGCAGAAGAGATAAAATCAAGCCCTGGTGCCAATTTTGATATCTCAAAAGTGGTACAATCTTTACCAGGCGTCACAGGATCTGCAAGTACAGGAGCAGGTTTTAGGAATGATATTATTGTTAGAGGTGGCGCCCCTAATGAAAACGTATTTTATTTAGATGGGATAGAAATACCAGTTATTAATCATTTCAGTACCCAAGGAAGTGCAGGCGGGCCACAAGGTATTTTAAACGTATCGTTTATTGATGAAGTAAAACTATCCTCTTCTGCTTTTGATGCTAAATTTGACAATGCGTTGTCATCGGTATTTGAGTTTAAACAAAAAAGAGGCAATACAGATAAACTTCAAGGAAATCTACGTTTAGGGGCAACGGAATTCGCAAGTACATTCGAAGGCCCATTGTCAAAGACAGGTAAAACAACTTTCTTGGCTTCTGCAAGACGTAGTTATCTTCAATTCTTATTTGAAGCAATTGATTTACCCATTCGACCTAATTTCTGGGATTTTCAATTTAAAGTAACACATATCATTGATCCTAAAACAACTTTGACAGTATTAGGTGTAGGTGCTATTGATGAATTTTCTTTTGCAGCTCCTAAAAATGCTACTCCACAAAAAATTTATGCTTTAAATGCAAGCCCTTCTATCAACCAATGGAGCTATACGGTTGGAGCTTCTTTGAAAAAATTAATTACTAAAGGGTATTGGAATTTAGCTGTTAGTAGGAATCATTTAAACAATATGAACGAAAAATATGAGAATAATTTAGAACCCGTTAAAGGGGAAAAAACTTTTGATTATTCTTCCAATGATTTAGGCAATAATATTAGATGGGATATTACGAAAAGTTTATTGGGACTTAAATGGACAACTGGGGTGAATATAGTGAATGTAGGATATGATAATAATACTTTTCAATTACTAAGGTATAATGATATAACCAATCCTGCTTTTAAACTTGCTCCTACCACCACCATTAATTATAGCTCGTCTTTCAATTATAATAAATATGGTGCATTTTTTCAAGTAGGTAAAAGAGCCTTTAATAATCGAGTTGGCCTTAGTGCTGGTATTAGAACAGATGGCAATGATTTTACAACACAGGGCAATCAATTAATGCGTCAACTCTCTCCAAGATTTGGATTGAGTTGGGTATTAACGGATAAAATTACCTGGAATGCCTCCATTGGTAATTATTATAAATTAGCACCCAATACTGCTTTAGGTTTTAAAGATTTTAAAGGTAATTATTTAAATAAAGATGCCGATTACATTCAAAGCATACATTATGTTACTGGATTAGAATATATCCCTTCTGATGCAACACGTTTTACGGCGGAGGTTTTTTATAAAAAATATAATAATGTACCTATTAGTGTAGACAAAGGCACAAGCTTATCTAATCTTGGAGCAGATTTTAATATACTAGGGAATGAAGATATTACTACCAATGGACTAGGTAAAAGTTACGGCTTTGAATTATTTGCACAACAAAAATTGACCAATCGCTTTTTTGGTGTGATGAGTTATAGTTTTTTTAGAAGTTCATATACTAATATAAAAGGCAAGTACATCCCAAGTTCATGGGAAAATATACACTTATTGAGTTTAACTGGCGGGTATAAATTTAATAAGAATTGGGAATTAGGAATAAAGTACAGATATCAAGGAGGCACACCTTATACTCCTTATGACATGAATGCAAGTAGACTTAATTTTGCAACTTTAGGTGTGGGTATTTTAGATTATGCTAAATTAAATGCCTACCGAAACAGAGCCTATCATTCAAGTGACCTAAGAATTGATAAAAAATATAATTTAAAAAAGTCTACGCTTGATTTTTATATAGATATCTCCAATTGGTATGGAGCTAAATCTGTAGCTCCCCCATTTTATATTTTTGCAGCAAATGATAATGGCGTATTTAAAACCAATGATGGTTTACCCTTAAAGAAAGATGGTTCTAATGCGATTCCTGAGTTATATGATAACAATAATATATTTATCACCCCAACCATTGGGTTTATATTTGAGTTTTAAAGTGTTGATGGTAAATTAACTAAACCTGTAATGGTTTAATTTTATGTTGTTTAATAACCCTAAACATTTGAATTAATACCGAAATGGTTATTAAAAGGATGCCTATATAAAAACTTGACCCTAATTGCTTTTGTTCTTTAAAAAGTATAAAGGCAAGTATAATTCCATATACCGGCTCTAGGTTTAAGGTTACATTTAAAGTAAAGGCGCTTATATGCTTTAATGAAGATAACATTAGATGGTTCGACCATACGGTACAGCCTATGGCCAATATAGATAACCAAATCCAATCCATTGAAGTTGGGATAAGACCAACAGTATTGAAATCGTTTTTAAATCCTGCAACCAATACTAAGGGTAGTAAAAACAGAAAACCGCCAGTCATTTCATAGGATTGAATAGTATTGACATCTATATGATTGGTAAATCGTTTGTTAATGATAGAAAAAGTAGCTGCAAAAAAAGCTGAACATAATCCAACGATAATACCCATTCTAAATTGAGTGTCAAAATGAAAAATAAGTAAAATACCTACTAAGCTTAATGTACCAATTAGCAATTCACTCAATTGTATTTTGGAATTTTTCCATAAAGGTTCAATGCAGGAACTAAATAAGCTGGTACTTGAAAAACAAACTAATGCTATAGAAACATTGGCCAACTTAATACTTTGATAAAAACAAACCCAATGCAGTGCAATAATTACCCCAGTGCCTAATAAGGAAAGCTTTGTTTTAATATCATACTTATGTTGATTATTTCGAAATAGGTTAATGGCCCATAAAACGACAACTGTAATGAGCATTCGATAAAAGACTAAAACTAATCCATTCAGTTTTATTAAATAGCCTAAGGATCCAGTGAGTCCAGCTAAAAAAACAAATACATGTAATTGAAAAAGCGCCTTCTTAAAAGTTGACACGAATACGTTTTATCATTTTAACAAAACTTCCTGTTGTAGATTGCCATTGCATCAGTAATACACCCAACATGGCTTCTTTAATTATTCCTTTTGACATTTTACTTACCCCTATTTTTCTGTCAATAAAAGTAATAGGTACTTCATTTATTTTATAGCCTAATTTCCAAGCCGAAAATTTCATTTCAATTTGGAAGGCATATCCTATAAATTTAATATTATCAAAATTGATATCTGCAAGCACTTTACTTTTATAACACATAAATCCAGCAGTAGGATCTTTGATGGGCATACCCGTAATAATTCTTGTATAAGCAGATCCACCCCAAGAATATAATTTTCTATCAATTGGCCAGTTTTCAGTATCCCCTCCTTTTACGTATCTACTTCCAATGGCAACATCTGCGCCGTCTTCCTCACAAGCAGCTAATAAACGGTCTAAATCGTTGGGGTTATGAGAAAAATCGGCATCCATTTCAAATACATAATCGTAATTATGTTCTGAAGCCCATTTAAATCCATGAATATAGGCTGTGCCTAAACCTTGCTTACCTGGACGCTTTGAAATAAATAATCTATTGGTGAATTTTGGAATTAAAGATTCAACAATCTCTGCTGTACCATCAGGCGAGTTATCATCTATAATTAATACATGATAATCAGACGAAAGGCCAAGAACAGCATGCAAAATTGCAGAGATATTCTCTTTTTCGTTATAAGTTGGTATTAAGACAATTTTTTTCACTTTTATAGGGGGGTATGGTGATAAAAATACGAAAATTTAGTAAAATAGGGGATCCTACTTATGCACGATGGATTTATTGAGTATTTCAGTCAATTTTTGCTTGGTATGGAGCGCAAAATCTCCTTTCATCATCCAATCGTAGTATTGAGGTTCTTCCTTAAGTACTTGAGTGACAGGCTTTCCTTTGTGTTTGCCGAAATTAAAGACTTCTACCCCATTTTCAAAGACGAAACGGCGTGCAAAGTCTATAATTTGATCTTCCCCAGTAAATTTTACGATGGCTTCAACTGAATTGCCAATTTGTGGGTATTTTTCAAGTTGTGCTTCTAAAATCTCCCAGGTGGCAGTTGCATCTGCTTCTGCACTATGGGCGTCTTCTAAATTCTTGTTGCAATAGAATTTATAGGCAGCCGTCAAAGTTCTTTGTTCCATCATATGAAACACTTTCTGCACATCCAATAATTTGCGAGATTCTATATCAACTGTAATTCCTGACCTTAAGAATTCCTCATTCAACATGGGGATGTCAAAACGATTACTATTATATCCTGCCAAATCAGATCCTTCAATAAATTGTTTTATTTCATTTGCCATTTGTTTAAACGTAGGTGCCTCTTTCACCATTTCATCTGAAATACCATGTATATCTGAAGCAGTTTTAGGAATAGCCATTTCGGGGTTGACTAATTTCCTTTTAATTTGTTTAGAACCATCAGGCAGAATTTTTACAATAGCAATTTCAACAATTCTATCTGTACTCACATTAATGCCAGTTGTTTCTAAATCGATAAAGCTAATGGCTCTGTTTAATTGTAAACGCATAGTTATTATTATAGAGGTAAAGTTAGTTAATCTTATTTACTAAAACAGCTTTGGATCATAAATTAGATCAATAATATGTGCTAAATTTGTACCCTAAATTAGACTTTATGCAATGGAATCAAATAGTAAATAACCAACAGTTAGAAGATATTAAAACGGCCTCTTTTATGTCACCTCAAGTTATTTTAAAACATAGTACCACTTGTAGTATTAGTAAAATGGCATTAGCAAGATTAGAAAGATCAGCCACTCCAGACAATATACAATTTCATTATTTAGACCTGCTTAACTACAGAAATATTTCTAAAGAAATTGCCGAAAAATTTGATGTCGCACATGAATCACCTCAAATTTTATTAATCAAAAATGGTAATTGTGTTTACGATGAAAGTCACGGAGGCATTCAAATGGAAGAAATTGTAGAACAGGCTTTACAAGTATAATTTATTCTTAAAGGCGAAAGAACATTAATTAAGAATATGAATAAAGTATATTAATAAGCCTATAGCTTAGTAAACCTATTTTTATACCGCTTCAATAACCATTGCACTTGCGCCTCCTCCTCCATTACAAATAGCTGCAGCGCCGTATTTAGCTTTATTCTTTTGTAAAATATGAATGAGGGTAACCATAATTCTAGCACCACTACAACCTAATGGATGACCTAGTGCCACTGCACCTCCATGAACGTTTACTTTAGCAGGATCTATTGATAATATTTGTGTATTCACTATTCCCACTACTGAAAAAGCTTCATTGAATTCAAAAAAATCTATGGCAGTTTTATCTAAACCAGCTTTTGTTAAAGCTTTGGGTAAGGCTAAAGCAGGAGAAGTGGTAAACCATTTTGGATCCTGTTCTGCATCTGCAAAGCCTTTTATAATGGCAATAGGTTTAATACCTAATGCCTTTGCTTTATCGCTACTCATTAAAACCAATGCAGCTGCGCCATCATTCATGGTACTTGCATTGGCAGCCGTTACGGTTCCTTCTTTATTAAATGCTGGATTGAGTTGAGTTAGTTTTTCGAAATTTACTTTTAAGGGCTCTTCATCTTTATCTACTATAATAGCTTCGCCTTTTTTTTGAGGAATGATTACAGGAATAATTTCTTCCTTAAACCATCCATTATTCATTGCCGCCTGAGCACTTTTATAACTATTTATAGCAAAGGCATCTTGGTCTGCTCTACTTATAGTATACTTAGTCGCACATGCATCTGCAAAATTACCCATTGCCACTTTATCATATACATCTACTAAGCCATCTTTTGCTAAACCATCTTGTAAAACAGTATCACCATATTTATTACCCCAACGTTGCGCGGAATTATAAAAAGGAACATTACTCATACTCTCCATTCCTCCAGCAATAATAATATCTGCATCTCCTAGCATTATATTTTGAGCTGCAATTGCGATAGATTTCATTCCACTAGCACAAACTTTATTAATAGTGGTACAAATAACTTTATCAGGAAGTCCGGCCAATTTAGCAGCCTGTCTTGCAGGTGCTTGGCCTAATCCCGCTTGAATGACAGATCCCATCATCACTTCATCTACTGTATCTGCTGTAATACCGGCTTTATCTAAAGCGCCCTTGATTGCTATACCACCTAGTTGTGTAGCAGACAAAGCACTTAAAGAACCACCAAATGAGCCAATAGGTGTTCTAGCAGCTGATACGATGTAAACTTCCTTATTCATACTTTCAGATTTATACATTTTGTAAAACGAAATTAAATCGATGTATCGGGTTGGGTATTTGTATTTTCAGGAACTGCTGTTACAGCTACTTCTGGAACTAAATGAATACCATCATCTGCAATCGAAATTAATTTAAGCTTATACAACATGCCTACATTCATTTTAAAGGCTTTTTTACTCATGCCAAAAAAAGCATAAATATCATCTGGCGCAGATTTATCATGATAAGGCAAGAACCCTTTATGTGATTTTAGTAAACTAATTATTTTCTGGTTGTCATCTGCTAATTTTTCACCGCCTTGCTTACCTAATCCTATATCTAATTTATTATCCTCTCTTATTTTTTTAACAAAAGCTTCGTCTATAAATTGACCAATATGTAAATGTGTAAATACTTCGTTTTTATATACTAATCCTTGGTGAACTTGATTCACAATAACCACATATCCAATCTCTGATTCTCTGTATACTTGTATTTTAATTTTTTCTCCTTCTTTCACCGTTAAATGATCATTGCTAATTTGCTTATCAATTTTTTCAGTAGCAGCTACCCTTCCTGTTTGTGCATCAATGTATAACTTCACTAAATATTTTCCACCTAAACGCATGGTGGAGAGTTGTTGAGATACAGGAACGAATAAATCTTTCATTAAGCCCCAGTCTAAAAAAGCGCCTTGAGAAGTTACTTCTACTACTTTTAAAGCTGCAATATCACCTACTACGGCAAAAGGTTCCTGGGTAGTAGCTATTAAACGATTATCAGAATCATGATATACAAAAACACTTATAGTATCTCCTACTTGCAAGCCAGAAGGAACAAAACGTTTTGGCAATAAAACACCTTCGGCACCATCGTCCATATAGAAACCAAAATCAACTCTTCGGTCTACACGCATCAAATTAAATTGACCTACATTAATCGTTGACATAGTTTCTATATTTATTTAAAACAATTCTGGTTGCGCATCATTGGGATCCTTTATAATTACTTTATTTTCCCAATTCATTTCTACCGATTTAGAAAAATCTATAAGTTTTGTTCCTATGGCTTTCCAGCCCATTACATCTACCATCTTGCTCACTTTAAACTTTGCTTTTCTAACCTGAGTGCCTCTGCCTGTAAGCACTGCTAAAATGGGCTCTGCGAAAGTTGAAACAGTTACTACATAATTTCCAGTACCTTCTTTAATAAATAAGAAAGGTGTTTTTAAGGTAGATGTCTCAATATTGAATCGTTTGATATTAAATTGTAATTTTTCTTTATCTAAATAAACAGCCGTTACAATTTTTTCTGGATCAAACTTTTCTATAAATATTACTTTCTCAGGATCGAACCTTTGGCTTTGCTCTGTATCAGTAACTTCATAATTACCGTCTTTGGTAATAACAAGTAGTTTCTCATCTTCAAAGGTACCCAAATAAATTCCTTTCTCCTCGGTATTTAAACGGCCAAACTTATCATCAAACCATAATTTACGACCCACTAATGTGCTTTTCCCTGCTTCTTTTAACTTTATGGCCTTCACAGGATATTTAGTAACCTGGTTTCCGACACTACTTCTTCCTTTTACTTCTAAGGAATCAAAGAAAAAGTCAAACTCTTTAATACGTGCCGAACAATTAGGACTTAAAATAACTTTAACCGATTCTGCTTCTCCATTTAAGTTGACAGACATATAATGCACTTTCGATTTCTCAGTACTTTTTGCTAAAAAATATTCTTTATCTCTAGTCACCCCTGTTACATTAAACCTTTTTGAATAAGTTATACTCGAAGCGCCATCGGTATAAACCATATTGTAGGTAGTGCGTTCGTCATTTTTCTGGAAGACCGCTGCATGTATAATATCTTTACCAATAAATACCTTATCGGACACTTTGACCACTTTCATAACACCCGATTTTGCAAAAGCTATAATATCATCATAGTCGGTACAATCACATAAAAATTCATCCTTCTTCAAACTAGTGCCTACAAAACCTTCTGCTCTGTTAATATATAATTTAGTATTAGCAATGGCAACTTGCTTTACTTGTATCGTGTCAAATTCTTTTAGCTCTGTTTTACGCTCTTTGCCTTTTCCGTATTTCTTAGTTAAATTTTCATAATAGGCAACTGCATAATCTGTTAAATTAGCTAAATGATTTTTTACTTCTCTTATTTCTTCTTCTATCGTTTTAATCTGTGCATTTAATTCGTCAATATCCAATTTGTAAATTCTTCTAACTGGCTTATCTGTTAGTTTTAATAAATCAGTTCTTTCTATTGGTTTTTTAAATTTCTTTTTGAAGGGCTGGAAAGCTTCATCAATAGCATCGATTACTTTATCCCAAGTTGCATGCTTTTTCTCCAATTCTTTATATATTTTTTCTTCAAAAAATATTTTCTCTAAACTAGTGAAATGCCATTTATCCTCTAACTCTTTAAGTTGTATTTGTAATTCGGCTTGCAATAAACTTTTTGTGTGGTCTACAGAATGACGCAATAAATCGGATGCACCTAAAAATTGAGGTTTTTGATTGACAATGACACAAGCATTTGGCGAAATACTTATTTCACAATCTGTAAAAGCATACAAAGCATCAATGGTAATATCTGGAGAAATACCAGCGGCTAAATCAATTTGAATTTCTACTTCAGCAGCTGTAACATCAGTTACTTTTTTAATTTTTATTTTACCTTGATCATTCGCCTTGGTAATACTTTCCATTAATTGAGTAGTCGTTACACCATAGGGAACATCTTTAATAAGCAAGGTTTTCTTATCAAACTCTTCAATATGCGCCCTTACTCTTACCTTACTACCTCTTCTTCCATCATTGTAATTACTGGCATCAATCATGCCGCCTGTTTGAAAATCGGGTAATAATTGAAATTTCTTTCCTCTCAAATGCTTTATAGCAGCATCTGTTAATTCAATAAAATTATGTGGTAATATTTTTGTCGATAAACCCACTGCTATACCATCTGCTCCTTGAGCTAGCAACAATGGGAATTTCATAGGTAATGTAATCGGTTCTTGCTTACGGCCATCATAACTCAAAGCCCAATTGGTAGTTTTGGCGTTAAAAGCAACTTCTAAAGCAAATTTACTCAAACGAGCTTCAATATACCTGGCAGCTGCTGCGTCATCTCCTGTTCTTACATCACCCCAGTTTCCTTGCGTCTCCACCAGCATATCTTTCTGGCCAATATTTACCAAAGCATCTCCAATACTTGCATCTCCATGCGGATGATATTGCATACTTTGACCAATAATATTAGCTACTTTATTAAACCTGCCATCATCCATTTCTTTCATGGCATGTAAAATTCTACGTTGCACTGGTTTCAAACCATCTTCAATAGCTGGTACCGCACGCTCTAATATTACATAAGAAGCATAATCCAAAAACCAATTTTTATATTGGCCTTGAACACCTGATTCATTTTCTGTAACGCGACTTAAATTTTTCTCTTTTGCCATATTTATACTTACTTAGAGACGATAAGTATCTTCACTTCCGTCTACTAAACTATTTAATTCTATAAAAATAATATCTGTTAGCGCTTTTACTTCATGCCATATATTGGCTTGAATAACAACTCTCGAAGGCGCTTCAATATTTACGGTACCTGTTTCACCCGTTCCTAGGTTTTTCCAGTTCATTGTTAAAGTACCTTGTACTAGTAACATTTCCTCTGGATTTTTTCCTGCAGATTTCCCTGTATGATAATGCTGCCCACTTACAGATCCTGCTTTTCGATATACCAATAAAAATTCACCCGACCTATTCGTACTAAAATAATGTAGTGCTCCACGCTCATCAATGGCTTTCACCTCTATCTTACTAATTGTTACACTCATTATTTTATTTTAAATCCATTTTATGCTTCTTCCACCACCACACTAGATCCCCCAGGCATTTGCACCACCATATCTTTCCAGCCTTTTTGCCAATTACCTGTAAAGACTAGCTTACCCAATGTTTCCATAGCCTTTAATCTTGATACAATAAAAGCATCTCCTGTTTTAATCTTCATTTTACTTAAAATATGAGCAAGTGCACTAGGTAATTTCTGCGCATTTTTAGTCAATAAAGAATAAATGTCTTTATCATAAAAATTGATAGGCATACTTACCAATTTCTTCCCGCCTTCTAAAAAGCGAACGCCATCATTTTCATTACATAATTTATTCCACTCATCTGGATCAATTTCGAATTCACTTAAAGTTATGGGACGAGCTAATTTTTTTGCTTTCAAAAATTCTTTAGGTTGTATTTCGCTTAAATGTGTTGGATAAAATAATTGCCCTTTATCATTTAAAAAAGGAAGATTATTCAAATACAATACTTGCAAACGACCTTGATAAGGTTTTAGCTGGCTCATTAACCAATAATAACCGCAAACATCATGTGCATTTTGCCCCATCCAAAACCATACTTCTTCTGCTGGGTCTTCCTCTAAATTTTGAATGAGCTGATGTACAGTTAATTTATCATCTACAATATCTAATTGATCTACATAGGGAGAGTGCTCTAATACTCCAGCCCACCAATCACGTCTTACTTGGTAGCCCTCTGACTCATATATAGCTAACAAGGGCCCCACGGCATAATCATCTTTTATTTCAATGACTTTACCTGCTAATGTTTCATCTAATTCGATGGCTGCTTTTATGGAAGCAACATCTGCTGTATTAAATACTAAGTGTATCATGCGCTTTATCCAGTTCTACTTTTAAATTATTGATAATAAAATCCTGTCTCTCTGGGGTATTCTTACCCATATAATATTCTAACAAATGTTGAATGTGATCACCTTGCTCTAAAATAACAGGATCCAATTTAATGTCTGCATTGATAAACTTGCCAAATTCTTCAGGACTAATTTCACCTAACCCTTTAAACCTAGTAATTTCAGGCTTAGCTCCTAATTCTTTCATGGCAGCTTGTTTTTCAGCTTCGTCGTAACAATAAATTGTTTTCTGTTTATTACGCACTCTAAACAAAGGTGTTTCTAAAACAAATACATGCCCCTTCTTTACTAAATCAGGGAAGAATTGTAAAAAGAAAGTGAGTATTAACAAACGAATGTGCATCCCATCTACATCGGCATCTGTTGCAATAACAATTTGATTATACCTTAAGCCTTCTAACCCTTCTTCGATATTTAAAGCGTGTTGCAATAAATTAAACTCTTCATTTTCGTACACTACTTTTTTAGTCAAGCCAAATGCATTTAAAGGCTTACCTCTTAAACTAAAAACGGCTTGTGTATCTACATTGCGCGACTTGGTAATACTTCCACTAGCCGAATCTCCTTCGGTAATAAATAAAGTGCTGCCTTGTTGTAAGGATATAAATATTTCTTTATTTTTTGCAGGTAAATCATCGTTTAAATGCACGCGACAATCTCTTAATTTTTTATTGTGAAGATTGGCTTTCTTGGCACGCTCATTGGCTAATTTCTTAATACCTGCCAATTCTTTTCTTTCATGCTCATTTTGTTCGATACGTTTTTTTAACGCTTCAGCTGTGGCTGAATTTCTATGTAAAAAATTATCTAATTCTTTAGCTAAAAATTCAGTTACAAAATTCTTCATACTAGGCCCACCATCTGCTACATTCTGCGAACCTAATTTCGTTTTTGTTTGACTTTCAAATACTGGCTCTTGCACTCTTACCGAAATGGCAGCAACAATGCTGGTTCTGATATCAGATGCGTCATAATCCTTTTTATAAAAATCTCTTATAACTTTTATATAAGCTTCTCTAAATGCTTGCTGATGCGTTCCACCCTGTGTGGTATATTGACCATTGACAAAAGAAAAAATATCTTCACCATAATCATTGTTATGTGACATGGCCACTTCAATATCTTCTCCTTTTAAATGTATAATTGGATACCTTAGTTCATCTGGATTTGTTTTTCTTTCTAATAAATCTAACAAGCCATTTTTACTTACATATTTCTTGTCATTGAATAAAATACTTAAACCCGCATTTAAATAACAATAGTTCCATAATTGACCATCGATATACTCATGTATATAATGGTAATTTTTAAACATAGCAGAATCTGGTGTAAATACAACCAATGTCCCATTCGCTTCTGTTGTTTTAGTTTCTTTTGTCTCTTGTACTAATACTCCTTTTTTAAAACTTGCAGAACGTTGTTTACCCTCTCTAAAAGCAGTTACTAAAAAATCTTCACTTAAGGCATTCACCGCTTTGGTACCTACTCCATTTAAGCCCACCGATTTTTGGAAAGCTTTACTATCGTATTTAGCGCCCGTATTAATTTTACTTACTACATCTACAATTTTTCCTAATGGAATGCCGCGACCATAATCTCTAATGGTGACTGCTTTTCCTGCAATGCTAATTTCAATTTGTTTACCATAGCCCATGGTATGTTCATCAATACAGTTATCAATAACTTCTTTCATGAGTACATAAATACCATCATCAGGAGCAGAGCCGTCTCCTAATTTACCAATGTACATACCTGGTCTTAATCGTATATGTTCTTTCCAATCTAAAGACCGAATGGAGTCTTCATTATACTCTGATGGAATCTTAGTTTCTGCCATAATTATCAATGCTTTAGGGGCTAAAATAGGCCCTTGTCCGTCTGCAAATCTAATGAGCATGGTGGTTACCCCAATTTTACTTTTCACCAATTGCCCAATTTATGTGGATAAAAGATTATTCACTTATCTTTAAACCATCAAAACAGACCCAAAATACCCCATTGTAGACCTTGACTACATCAAATCAAAGGCCGCCGAATTAAGCTCGGAAAATGATCAATTTCAAGCATTTTTAAGCGAAATAGATAGTGAAACTCTTGATGCGGAAGCAACTGCTTTATCAGAGCAGATTAGCCCTAAAATTGATTGCACAAGCTGTGGCAATTGCTGTAAAAGTCTCATGGTAAATATTGACGAGCAAGAAGCCACCCATTTGGCGAACCATTTAGGTAAAACAAGAGATGCATTTGATACGGAGTATATTTCTAAGGGAGAATCAGGGCGAATGGTAATTAATGCCATACCCTGTCATTTCTTAGTAGGAAATAGCTGCTCTGTTTATGAGCATAGATTTGCGGGTTGTAAAGAATTCCCCGCTTTTGATATTCCTCAATTAAAGAAAAGACTTTTTACGACCTATATGCACTATGACCGCTGCCCCATTATATTTAATGTTATGGAGCATTTGAAACTAACTTTACAATTCAAGAAATCGACAATCTAAGATGACAATTCAATTTGGGGTAGATACTTTACTTGCCAATCATCCAAACTGGAAAACAAAAAATATTGGATTTTTGACCAATGATGCTGCTACTACTTCAAAAGGTGTTTCTAGTAGAAAAGCTTTATTAGATGCTGGCTTTAATATTGTAAAATTATTTTCTCCTGAACATGGTATATCCACTCAAGGAGCAGATGGACTTAAAATAAATAATGCAATAGACTCCATTACAAAATTGTCAATCATTAGTTTGTATAATGAAAAATTGAGTCCTACAAAAGAAGATGTTGAAGGGATAGAAATATTGTTATTTGATATCCCAGATGCTGGAACACGTTTTTATACCTACTTATGGACAATGACTTATTTTATAGAAGCTGCTGCTACCTTTAAGTTGCCAATATACCTATTAGACAGGCCCAACCCATTAGGGGGTAAATTATCCATGGCTGAAGGGCCGATGCTTGATGAGTCATTGAGTAGTTTTATAGGCAGGTTCTCTATTCCTATTAAACATCAATGTACTTTAGGAGAATTAGCTTCTTATTTTAATACAACACAAAACTGGAATGCTTCCTTAGAAGTTATTCCTTGCAAAAATTGGAATAGAGAACAATTATTTTATGATTGGAATAGTAAATGGATCAATCCCTCTCCTGCCTTACAAAATTTTGAAGCCTGTTTGTTATATCCTGGATTATGTTTATTTGAAGCAACCAATGTTTCTGTAGGAAGAGGTAGTAAGTTTTCTTTTGAATGGCTAGGTGCTTCCTGGTTTAATTTACCTGCCATGGCAATGGTTTGGCAAAATATTCTAAGAGAAGATATTAAAATTGAAACCATGCCACTAACAATGGTTGTAGATAATACAATCAGTGAAATAAAAGGGATACGCATAAAAGTTATAGCGCCGAATCAATTTAATGCTGTTTTAAATGGGTTGATTTTATTAAAATTAATAAAGGATATTCATCCACAACAATTTAAATGGCAGGCTTATCCTACTAATGTAAACCCTACTGGTGTAAATCATTTATCTTTGTTATTAGGCATTCCCAATGCCGAGACCTTATTTGATCTGCCTTTAAAAGATTGGTTGAATAAAGTAGTGGCAGCATTAAAAGTTTCTCATTGGGAAAAAGAAATGCAGCCTTATTTACGCTACACATAAAAGATGATTATATAATATGAAAAAAATAATATTACCTAAAACCATTATTTGGACATTGCTTTCTGGGCTTGGTTTTTTATTATTAATGAGTTTTATTCGTATTGTATTCGTTTATAAATTTCCTGCGCCTACATCAACAGACCATCATTTACAATCTGCTTATATATTAGGCTTTAGATATGATCTGAGGTATGTAACTATTATGATGATGGTTACTTTACTTTTATCATTTATAAAACCACTTCATCCTTTTAAGCAAAAAATAGGTAAAAAAATAGCCATCATAACCTGGATGGTTTTTAGCACCCTTCTTCTTTTATTTTATACGACCGATTTTATTCATTACGCCTATGTGCATCAAAGACTTAATGCAAGCATACTAAGCTATATAGACAATCCACTCATCTCTTTGCAAATGATGTGGCAATCTTACCCCATTTTATGGATACTACTAGTATTTATTATTGTTGAATTTGCTTTTTACAAATTTGTTCTTTTTACTTATACATTAAGTTGTTTACAGGAACAGCTCAATAACAAATTGAAAAATGCATTGATACAGGGATTATTTTTTATACTACTTCTTTATAGTGCTATTGGCAATGTTATTTATTCAGGTGGCCAGTATCCATTAAGATGGAGTGATGCGTATAGTTTAGGAAGTGATTACAAAGCCAATGTAGCATTGAATCCAATGCAATCTTTTTTTAGTACCCTCAATTTTAGAACTGCTACCATTGATACCGAGTTTATTAAAAATAATTACACCCTTTTAGCTGATTATTTAGATATGCCTGTATCTGATAGAGATTCTCTTAATTTTCAATTTTCGAGAAAATATCTCCCTCTTGAAAATGATACTATTGCTCCAAAAATTAAAAATGTAGTATTAGTAATTTGCGAATCCTTCTCGGCTTATAAAAGTTCTATGATAGGAAACCCTTTAAACACGACGCCTTATTTTAATGAAATGAAAAAGCAAGGTGTCTATTTTAATAGGGCTTTTTCTCCTGCCTATGGAACTGCAAGAGGTGTTTGGGCAGCTATTACTGGTACGCCAGATATATTGGAAGGGAAAACATCTAGCCGTAATCCATTAGCAGTAGATCAACATACTATTATTTCAGACTTTAAAAATTATGAGAAATATTATTTTTTAGGAGGCAGTACTAGTTGGGCCAATATTAGAGGAGTATTAACAATTAATATTCCTGATTTGAATATTTATGAACAAGGTAAATATCAGTCTAGCGAAATTAATGTTTGGGGCATCAGTGATAAAGATCTTTTCATGGAAGCTAATAAGAAACTAAGCACTAATACAAAACCATTCTTTGCTATTATTCAAACTGCAGACAATCATCGCCCCTATACCATCCCTGCTGAAGATTTAAAAATATTTAAGAAAAAGACCGTTACCAAGGATTCTTTAATAAAATTTGGATTTGAAAACAACGACGAATACAATGCTTTTAGATATACCGATTTTTGTATAGAACAATTCATAGAAGCGGCTAAGAAGGAAAAATATTTTAAAGAAACCTTATTTGTATTTATTGGTGACCATGGCATTAAAGGGGATGCAGGTACTATGTTGCCTAAAACATTTACAGAACAAGGTTTAACGAATATGCACATTCCCTTTTTATTTTATGCTCCCTCCCTATTAAAAGCAAAAGAATATGCTACACCCGTTTCCCAAATAGATGTTATGCCAAGTATTGCCTCCTTATGTAATATAGCTTATACTAATACCACCATGGGTAAAAACGTTTTTAATACGGTACAAAAATCATCTGCTAATACCATTTTTTTATACGACGATTTTAACCAACAAATTGGTGTTTTAAATAATGAATATTATTTTGGCTATCAACTTAAAAATGCTGGTCAACCCATTTTTGAAAGTGTGGTAAACAATGAAAAAGTTCGAAACGATAGTATTCAACTTCAAATGAAGCAATTAACAAAAATGATTTTCGAAACATCGAAATACATGTTAATTCACAATCAAAAAGTACCTGTTAAATAACGGGAATATCTTCTGTCTTTTTTTCTACTCTTTTGGTGCCTGCGTATAATTCATACTCTAGTAAACGACAATCTATTGTGGCATTGTAAAATTCAATCCTTCGGCTTGGCTTTAATCTTACTTTCTTGGCTAATTCTAAATTGCCCGTAAAAATATATCCTGTATAGCCCTTGCAATTATTCTTTAAAAAGTCACCCATACGAGCATAGGTAGCTTCTAATTCTAATTCTTCACCTAATCTTTCTCCATATTCAGGATTAAACATTACTACAGCACCATCAGATGCAGTGGGCACATTTGTATTTTCAAAATCACAGTCTTGAAAATATATTAAATGGTCTACTCCTGCTAACGTAGCATTTGTTTTTGCAATTTCTGTAGCACGTTTACTAATATCTGAAGCAATAATTTGTAGCCCTGGTATTTTAATAATTTGTTCTTTTAATTTTGCATTTTCTACTTCATACATTTCTTTTTGATAGCCGAGAATATGCATAAAAGCATAATGGGTTCTCAATAAACCAGGTACTCTATTCGTAGCAATTAAGGCAGCTTCAATCGCCAAGGTGCCAGAACCACACATAGGATTTACAAATGCCGATTTTCGATCCCATTTAGTGGAGAGAATGGTTGCCGCTGCCAATGCTTCTAACATGGGTGCAGTACCTGGTAATTTACGGTAACCATGTTTCGCCAAGGTTTCGCCAGAAGTGTCTAAAAAAACTTCAGCTTCCTCATTCTTCCAAAATAAATATACCACGGCTCCAGATAATTCAGAGCCTGTAGAAGGACGTTGATTGGTGATTTCACGCATTCTATCTACAATTGCATCTTTTACCCTTAAATTGGCAAATAAATTGGTAGAGATGGTTGGATGAAACACATTGCTGGTGACAGAAAAGTATCCATTGGGGGCAATTACCTTCTCCCAATGAATATTTATAAGATTATTATAGAGTTCATTAGGATCATTGCAAATAAATGACTTTAAAGAATACATCACTTGACTAGCACATCTTAGATTTAAATTGAGTCGAATACAATCCTGCACTGTACCCGTTAATTCTACTCCCGTTTGAAAAACGCGATCAGGCACAAATCCAAGGGCAACCACTTCTTTTTGTAAGGAAACAGCTAACCATTTATGGCAGGTAATAATAATTTTTTGGGGAGTGGTAAAAACTTGCATGTAATAAAGGTACTTTAAAAAGCAAAAAGGGCTTCAATTGCTTGAAACCCTTTCTGTTATTCTGTGGGGGCACACGGGTTCGAACCGCGGACCCTCTGCTTGTAAGGCAGATGCTCTAAACCAACTGAGCTATGCCCCCTTTTGAGGAGTGCAAAAATAAGGGGCAAATAGGAAATCCCCAAAAAAAAGGTGATTTAATTTAATTGTACAGCCGGAAGCCTAGTAGATTGACTATCATATACAAAAAGCTCTACTATTTCATAGTTCCAATACTTACTAAGAGGTGATTTATCTAAGTAATCTTTTACTTCTTTTTTGGTATTGGCGTTAATAGTGATCCAAGAATTTTGAGTTTCCATGCTAACAGCATAACTGTCTATAATACCTTTATTCAATAAATAATTGATATAAGTGCGATGAGGAGGAACAAAAGACATAAATTCCTCATCCATTTCAAAAGATATAATTGCTTGGTATTTTTTCATTTACATTTTTAATCATTACTAAGGTACGCTAAGTATTGAAAACTAAAAATCATTTTCTATCCTAACTAGTATTATTAGTTAAAATGGTAAGGTTTTACCAATTAGTCCAATTTTATATAACCAATTCTTCCACCTGATCCAGCTAAAAATGCACCTTGTATAGAAGGTTGTTTACGAACAACATGGAAGCTTTCAGTTGATATTAAATCCCAATTTTTTCCTTTGTCTTTAGAAATATCAACGCCCGAAGTGCCGCATGTAATTAGCATATTATTGGTGATATATGCTACACCAGATCGGTAACCATTTGGATAACCCATTTTAGTATCTATTTTCCAATTTTGTTTTGTAATAGATTGCCATTTGTTATCAGAATTAGGAGTAAGAAATAATTCCAAGCCTACAGCATTTAAACGACGACTAGTATCTTTCATAAAATCTCCCCCTACTATCATAATTCTATTTCCATTGGGTGAAATAGCCATACTATTTGCCCCGGTAGATTTTCCACCTTGAACAATGGGCAAATCCATCGCTTCTCCATTTATCCATAACCTACTTGTTAAACCGCCTGATACTAAAAATTGTTGATTATTTAGTGCTACTAAATTAGAACTGCTGGATGCAAAAAATGCTTCCCCTTTTGCTAAAGGAGTTTTAAAATAATCGGGAGCTGCTTCATTCCAATGTTCTCCCATATCATTTGTATGTAATAAAAAGATGCGATTATTAATAGGATCTCCCACTATTAAACCATTGTTTTGATTGCTAAAATGAATAGCGTCTAAAAACATTAAAGTATCTGTATTTTCATATACTTTATACCAGGTCATTCCACCATCTTTAGTTTTTAATATAACTGCTGGTGCAGCTACAGCCACAATTACAGCCTCCTGTTCATTCCATGCATGAATAGATCTAAAATCTCTTGTTTCATATCCTTTTACTTGCATCCATTCGAAATCTATTCCCCCGTTCACCGATTTAGCAATACTTCCTTTGCTACCACTAGCCCAAACTGTATTCACAGTAGGAACAGATAAGCCTCTAATACTTACCCCTTTTTGCTGAGTAAGTATTTTTATGGAATTATTACCCGAATTTTGCGCAAAGCTATTTTGAAATAACACCAAAAAAGCAATAACAAATATTTGAAACTTTTTCATAGTACTACTATTTTAACTTCTTAAAGATACGATATGATACCTTATTGGATGAGCAGAACACAATTAATGTTAGGAGACGAGCAGGTAGAAAAATTAATGACTAAAAATGTACTTGTTATTGGCTTGGGTGGTGTGGGTGGTATTTGTGCCGAAATGATTGCAAGAGCAGGTATTGGAAAGATGACTATTGTAGACAATGATATTATAGATGAAAGCAATATTAATAGACAAATTCCTGCTTTACAATCTACTGTTAAAATGCCCAAAGCAAAAGTATTAGCGGCAAGATTATTAGATATCAATCCCCTACTAGATTTAACAATTATTGAAGACTTTATGCAGGACGAAAAAACAATTGCTTTAATTGAAAAAGAAAAATGGGATTATATAGTAGATTGTATTGACACTTTGTCTGCGAAAGTAGATTTAATTAAAGCTTGTATGGACAGAAAATTACCTATTGTAAGTTCAATGGGTGCAGGTGGAAAACTAGACCCTTCACAAATCAAAGTCACAGATCTTTCCAAATCCTATGAATGTAATTTGGCTAGATATGTAAGAAAACGTTTACAAGCCTTAGGTATTAAAAAAGGGTTGAAAGTGGTATTTAGTCCTGAAAAGCCAGATCAAACTAAAATAATTGAAACGGAGAATGCCTACCCCAAGAAGTCAATCATTGGAACTTTAAGCTATATGCCTGCTATTTTCGGTTGCACAGTGGCAAGTGTGGTCATTAGAGATTTAATGGCAATAGATTGATTTATAGCCCTATTTTCTTTGAAATCAGGCTTATTTTTCATTAAATTTGCAGCCTAAGAAAAGATAAGGTTCGGTAGCTCAGCTGGATAGAGCGTCATCCTTCTAAGATGAGGGCCATTGGTTCGAATCCAATCCGAATCACAAAGCCTCTCACGAAAGTGAGAGGCTTTTGTCATTTAAGGAAGCGTCACAAACTCGCTTGTGTAAGCAGACGAGAATGACAAAAGCAAAGGATACCGAGTATCGGTATCCTTGAAAGGCTTTGGGTAAGCTTGAGGAACTAATATCACCCCATTACCTAACCAAAATCAGTTTTTCCCCTATTGATATCTTGTAATTTAAAGTATTAAAACCTACTATTATGAGAATTGATTTAACCAAATACCACATTTTCTCTCGTATTTCCATTTACATTTTAGCGGCAGTCTTAATTTGTATTGGAGTATACCATTTAACCAAACCAGATGATTTACTAGTGTATGTACCCTATTTTTTACCAGGTGGTATCAAATGGGCCTATTTAGTGGGCACTTGCTTTATACTAGTGGGTATATCCTTTATCACTAACTACTATGTTAAAATAGCAAGTTACTTATTGTCTTTTTTCTTATTCTTTTTTGTAATTACGGTACATGTACCCAATTTTTTTAATGCAGCCATGGCCGATATGCGCACATTTGCATTAATCAATATTTTAAACAATACTGCCATTGGTGCTTTTGCCTTACATATAGCAGCAGGCGCCCATCACCAACAATTACACTTCGAACAAAGCGATTAGTTTAAAAAGGACAAGCATTTTCTTTATAAAGAAGCGTTACTTTTAGTTTTAAAGGATCTAAAACATCTTTTGTAAAAGTTACATCTTTAAAATCAGGATTACTATTTAAAGACGCCTGTCTCATAGCTTCTGTATTTGATAAATCAGTTGAAAAACTAAAATTAAATCTATTATTATTATAGTTACCAGAAATATCATAGTTCGTTTTATCTGCTAAATAAACAGTAGCTGATCCATTTTCAAATGTTAAACCTCCATAATTGGCGCTACCATTCTTTTTGTATAATAACATTAAAGAGGGCGCAATAGATATGTTTTTTCCACTACATCCTGCTGTGACTAAAAGATTATATTTACTTAAGCCAACAATGGGTGTTACTTGAAAATTAAAAGTTTTACCACAAGCATCTTTACCCCCTAAATCTAGTTTGTTAGGTGAAATAGCATATTGTAAATTATCAGCAAATTCTACTGTGTTTTTATTATTGCCATAATACAATTCATCTGTATTATATACAGGACTAGCCTTAGTAGGTTGCGCTAAACCAATAGTTTGAGTATATGTTTTTCCTTCTAGCGTAGTACGTGAAGTTTTATAGGCAAATTCTGGCTTTGCTGTAGCATCTATGCCAGCAAAAGAAAAATTAAAACCAGCAGTACAAAAATTTAAGTCGGAATTG
>CAINWZ010000021.1 GCA_903854725.1 uncultured Bacteroidota bacterium | reverse complement strand
TTTGTAAATTAATAATGGTCCAACGCCTTTACCTAAAGCGCCACCACTATTTAGTAAATTATACGTATTTTTTACTAAGGGCCAAACACCGTAACTAATTTTTGAAAAAGGAAGTTTGCCTGCAATAGCCCATTCGTTTAAAGTTTGCACATCTTGTAAATGCACTTTAAAAGTATAGCCTTTGGTATCTATTTTATGATTCACTAAAGCATCAAAAATAAAAGTATCATTAGGGCAGGGAGAAAAACCTATTTCAAACTCAGGCATGGTTAGGTAATTTATGGAGTGCGTCTAAGTATTGCAATAAGGTTTCATTTAAATTATAAATGGCTTCTTTCATTTTCCATTTGGCTTTATTTCTTTCGCCCACATAATTAGAAACTGCACGAATCTGCATAAAAGGAATATTTAAATCACGACCCATATAATGTAATGCAGCGCCTTCCATCGATTCTAAAGAGGCTTTATATCGTCCATTGTATAATTCCATTTTACTTTTATCGGTGCTAATGGTATTTACTGTCACACTTTTTTTAGTAGAAAGATTCAATACGTTGTATTGTTTTAGCCAAGGGTTAGGCAATGATTTTTTTTCATAAGGCGCGTCGTTAGGCTTATCTAATTTCAAATCGAATAAATCTTTCCAAACCTTATTTTCCATCACGCCAATATCTCCCGCAAAATCATCTTTTACAGCAAACACTTTACCCAAAGGAATTTTTTTATCAAAACTTCCGCAAATACCCACTTGAATAATAAGGGTAGGTGTTTCTTGAACAAACATTTTCATAAGTGAAACGCTACTCGCTAATAAGCCAATACCAGATTCATGAAAGCCAACCGAAAAACGTTTGTTATTGGTCGCAAAAGAGGGGTTAATTTTTTGATAAGTGGGCATCCATTCCCCGTTGGTAGCCGCCGTAATAATTACACGCATAGGACAAAGGTCGGGAAAGGCCTGTGAAAAATGGTTAAGTTGGCCATCAAATTTATATCTTTACAAAAATATTGGAGACATGGTGTATTTAACAAGGGCGGAACATTTTAATGCAGCACATAAATTGGCTAATCCTAATTGGAGCAAGGAAAAAAATGAAGAGGTATTTGGGGTTTGTGCAAATGAAAATTGGCATGGGCATAATTATGAAATTTTTGTCACTGTTAAAGGCAAACCTAATCCTGAAACAGGATTTTTATTTGATGTAAAAAAGTTAAGTACTCTTATTAAGAAGCATGTAATAGATCCATTAGATCATAAGAATTTAAATGTGGATGTGCCTTTTATGCAAGGGCAAATGTGTAGCACCGAAAATTTGGTGATGGCTATATGGAAACAATTGCAGCCGCATATCCCAACCGAGGTTCAACTTCATTGTATCAAATTATATGAGACCCCTCGTATTTATGTCGAATATTTTGGGGAGTAGTACCCTTTTTTTAAAGGAGTTAACCATATCCAAAACCTTGATTTTGTCCTATATTTTTGTCGAAAAAGGGTAATATTTTTAAACGTTTAACCTTTTATTTAAAAGAGTAAACAAATTGAATCTTTCCGCGTTATTATTATTGTAACTTTGTCCTCTTAATTTGGAAGCATGGAACATAAAGTAGCGGTATTTAGAAAAGAGCATTTTAATGCCGCGCATAGGTTGTTTTGTGCCGATTGGTCAGATGAGAAAAACGCAACAGTTTTTGGACCCTGTGCCAATCCAAATTACCACGGACATAATTACGAATTAGTTGTACAAGTAAATGGAGTGCCGGATGCGCAAACAGGATTTGTGATCAACACGAAAGAGCTAAGTACAATTGTTCAACAAGAAATTATTTCCAGATTTGATCATAAAAATCTAAACTTAGATACGACCGAATTTAAAAATTTAAATCCTACAGCAGAAAACATCGCGATAGTGATTTACAATTTAGTTAGGCCTCATATCAAAAAAGAGTTAGACTTAAAAATAAGGTTGTATGAAACAGAAAGAAACTTTGTCGACTATCCCGCTTAAAGAGCAACACATCGACTTAAGTAATTTATTGATAGAAGAAATGGGCGATCAGCACAAAGCGAGTTCGGTGGAAACACCATTGCGTGCAGATGCTTTTGATATATCTGATGAAGAGAAGATAGCGGCTATTGCGCCACATTTTAAAGCTATAATGGAAATTTTAGGAATGGATTTACATGATGATAGTTTAAGAGGTACACCACTTCGTGTAGCAAAAATGTATGTGAAAGAATTATTCCAAGGATTGAATCCGGCAAATATGCCAAGCATGACATTGTTTGAAAATAAATTTCAGTACAATGAAATGTTGGTAGAAAAGAATATTAATTTTTATACGAACTGCGAGCATCACTTTGTTCCTTTTTTCGGTAAAGCGCATGTAGCTTATATAAGTAGCGGTAAAGTAATTGGATTAAGTAAGTTAAATAGATTGGTAGAATATTTTTCGAAAAGACCACAAGTGCAAGAGCGTTTAACCATGCAAATTGGTAAAGCTTTGCAAACAGTGTTGCAAACACAAGATGTAGCAGTAATGATGGATGCAAAGCATTTGTGTGTATCAAGTAGAGGGGTGAAGGACGATAGCTCTAATACTATAACTACTTACTTTGGTGGTAAGTTTCAAGAAGAGAATACAAAGATGGAATTCTTAAAATATATAGAGATAAACGATTAGATGGTTTTTGGTTTAGTTAGTAGTAATAAATGAATGGCGAAGTAAACTTCGCCATTTTTATTTAGTTTTGTACAAACGATTCTACATGTCAAAAAATGCATTTGTATTCCCAGGACAAGGAAGTCAATTTGTGGGAATGGGTAAAAATTTATACGAGAGTAATGCTACTGCCAAAGAAATGTTCGAAAAGGCCAATGAAATTTTGGGCTTTAGAATAAGTGATATCATGTTTACGGGAACCGATGAGCAGTTAAAACAAACTAATGTAACACAACCTGCTATATTTATACATTCCGTAGTGGCCTATTTAACCATGCCTGCAGAAAATGCAGTGGCACCTGATATGGTTGCTGGGCATAGCTTAGGAGAGTTTAGTGCATTAGTGGCGAATAAAACTTTAAGCTTTGAAGATGCACTACGTTTAGTAAGTGTGCGTGCCAAAGCCATGCAAGCTGCTTGTGAAATACAAGCATCCACGATGGCAGCTGTGTTGGCATTAGCCGATGAAAAAGTAGAAGAAGTTTGCGCGCAAGTACAAAAAGAAACAGGAGAAGTGGTGGTACCTGCTAATTATAATTGTCCAGGACAACTTGTTATATCGGGAAGTATCAAAGGAATTGAAATTGCTTGCGAGCAAATGAAAGCTGCGGGTGCAAAGAGAGCTCTGGTGTTACCAGTTGGTGGCGCCTTTCATTCACCCTTAATGAATCCTGCAAAAATAGAATTAGCAGCAGCTATTGAAGCAACACATTTTAACAATCCTATTTGTCCAGTATATCAAAATGTGGTAGCTACTGCAGTAACCGATCCTGTTCAAATAAAACAAAATT
>CAINWZ010000020.1 GCA_903854725.1 uncultured Bacteroidota bacterium | reverse complement strand
TTTAGTGGATTTGTAGCAGAGATGACTGTATTTATGGGCTCCTGGCAAAATCCAGATGGCGTGTATCGCATAGCCACTGTAATTTCTGCAGCTTCTATTGTAGTGACTGCAGTATATATATTAAGAGCCACAGGCAAAACCATTATGGGCCCTATTTCTAACGAACACGCCTTATTACCTGATGCTACTTGGAATGAAAAATTAGCAGCAGGTTTGTTAATAGTAGGTATTTTAATTATCGGATTAGCACCGTTTTTAATTAACCAATTAATTATGCCTACCACCGATTTTTTAATGATCAACATTGATAAAGCCCTTACCCTTAAATAATTTAGCATAATGTCATCTACTATTTTTATATTACTGAGACAAGAGCTTTTATTAAGCTTACTTATTTTCTTATTGCTATTTATTAAAATTGGCAAAGAAAGAAGCAACGAAAGCATTTTAAACATCATCAATGTTCTATTATTTGTAAACTTAGCTGCAGGCTTATTTGGCATGAGCGAAGGCGGGGCTTTTAATGGCATGTTTACAACCAATGCCTTTATTGTACTAGAAAAAAATATATTAAACCTTGCGATGCTTCTTATCTCTATGCAATCTTACGCATGGTTAAAGAATCATAAGCAGTTGGCTGAATTTTACTTACTGTTATTTACTTCCTTGCTAGGGATGTTCTTTATGATTTCGAGCGGTAACTTATTGATGTTTTATTTAGGACTTGAAATGAGTACTATTCCTTTGGCCGCAGCAGCTAATTTCGATTTAGCTAAAAGAAAATCATCCGAAGCTGCTATGAAATTAATATTGTCCTCTGCATTTTCTTCAGGCATTTTATTAATGGGTATTTCTTTTTTATATGGAACTAGTGGCACACTTAGCTTTGATATCTTAACAGCACATATAAGTAATAACCCTATGCAACTATTTGGATTCATCTTATTAGTGTCTGGGTTTGCTTTTAAAATATCAGCAGTTCCTTTTCACTTATGGACAGCCGATGTGTACGAAGGTTCTCCAGTTGCAGTTACCGCTTTTTTATCAGTGGTGTCAAAAGCCGCAGTACTATTTACTTTTACTTCTATCTTATATAAAGTATTCACACCTATTGCCACTGTATGGTATGGTGTATTGGTAGTATTATCTGTGGCTACCATTTTAATAGGGAATTTATTCGCCTTAAGACAGGATAATTTCAAGCGCTTCCTTGCTTTCTCTTCTATTGCGCAGGTAGGTTTTATCTTAATTGGTATTTCAGGAAGTTCTCAAACAGGCTCTGCCTCTTTAGTATACTTTGTATTAATTTATGTGTTCTCTAATTTAGCTGCTTTTGGAGTCGTATCGGTAGTGAGCGCCTTAACGGGAAAAGAAAATATCTCAGACTTTAAAGGATTTTACAAAACCAACCCCTTTCTTTCTTGGGTATTAACCATTGCTTTATTTTCATTAGCAGGTGTACCTCCTACGGCTGGATTTTTTGGTAAATTATTTTTAATGATGGCAGGTGCTGCTAAAGAAAATTATGGCTTGATAACTTTTGCTGCTTTAAATATGGTAATTTCTTTTTATTATTATTTAAAAGTAGTAAAAGCGGTTTTCATGGATGAGAATGAACAACCTATTCAACAACTAAGCGTTCCTGCTATTACTAAACTAGCCATGTATATCTGTATTGCAGGTATCATCATTACTGGATTAGCAAGTATGGTATACGATTATATTTATTCACTAAGTATTGGCATGTAAAAATAGTATTATGGCGATTAATAAGAACCACGAATTTGAAGATTTAGATAGTATTAAATGTGCTATTGTAGAAAAAAATGCAAGTGCTGAAAGAGTTGCCTTTTTAAAAAAAATATTGGAGTTGAATAAATTTCAAGTAGTAGTGGTCGATAGCCCTGCCCCTAAAGCCGCGCCCGCTGCGCCTGTCGCAGCCGCTCCTGTAACCGAAGGTGATACAACACCTGCTCCTGTTCCTGCTCCAGCTGCGCCTGCAGCCCCCACAACCTTTACCGTGGGTGTGACCGATTTAACTTTTAATGCCACTAACGCCATTTTTAGCCGTCAATTAAAAACAGCTGATGGTCATATAGTTACTTTAGCCTACTGGCAAGAAAAAGAAGCGGTATCTAACGACGAACTGCCTTATTTTGAGAATATAAAATAGCAGTAAATCTCTTACAGTATCTCTACAAGTCATTGGTTATTACCTAGTTTAGTTTTCTTCTACTAAGTCCTTTATTTTCCCTAATGAGTATCTTCTCCAGAACTGATATTAATCATGTTTTCCAAATTTAGGTTGGGGTATTTTGTTCCATAATTACAAAATACCTTACTATGGAAAGTACCGTTACAAAAGCGATTACCACTAAAAAGAAGTCTTCAAAAAAAATGTCTGCAAGCATTATGGATGGCAATGAAGCAGCCGTTCATATAGCTTATAAAACCAGCGAAGTTTGTGCCATTTACCCTATTACCCCATCTTCCACTATGGGAGAATGGGCCGAGGAATGGAGCAGCGATAACAAAGAAAATATATACGGCGAAGTGCCTAAGATCATTGAAATGCAAAGTGAAGCAGGCGCAGCCGGCGCCATTCATGGATCCTTACAAGGCGGTGCTTTGTCATCTACTTTTACTTGTTCTCAAGGCTTATTATTAATGATTCCTAATATGTATAAAATAGCAGGTGAATTAACGCCTACTGTATTTCATATTGCAGCAAGAGCCTTGGCAACACATGCCTTATCTATTTTTGGCGACCATAGTGATGTAATGGCTGTAAGGTCAACAGGCTTTGCAATGTTGTTTGGTAACAATGCACAAGAGGCACAAGACATGGCCATGATTGCTACTGCTGCCACTTTAAAATCAAATATTCCTTTTCTAAATATTTTTGATGGCTTTAGAACTTCACACGAATTAAACGAAGTGAATGTTTTGTCTGATGAAATCATCACATTAATGATTGATCAAGCCGACGTAGCAAGACATAGACAAAAGGCATTGAATCCAGAAAATCCATTTATTAGAGGAACTGCTCAAAATACAGACGTCTTTTTTCAAAGTAGAGAAGCATGTAATAGTTATCATTGGAATACACCCGCTATCGTTGATAAAACCATGCAACATTTTGAAAGTCTTACTGGAAGAGCCTATAAACTATATGAATACTATGGTCATGAAAATGCCGAACAAGTAATTATCATGATGGGTTCAGGAGTAGGCGCTGTCAAAGAAACCATTGATTATTTAAATAAAAATGGCGGCAAAACTGGCTGTATTGCAGTTCGTTTGTTCCGTCCATTTTCAGTGAGTCATTTTATGCAAGCTATACCGGCAACTGTAAAACAAATTGCTGTTTTAGATCGCTGCAAAGAAACAGGTGCTATTGGAGAACCATTATACATGGACATTATTAATGCACTACATGCAGGTTGGGAAAAAACAATGCCTAAAGTAATTGGTGGTAGATATGGATTGGCCTCTAAAGAATTTACGCCAGCTATGGTAAAAGCTATCTTTGAAGAATTGGTAAAAGACAAACCTAAGAATGGGTTTACTATTGGAATAGAGGATGATGTCACACAAACAAATTTAGAGTATGACAAAACTTTTAGTTTAGAAGATCAACATTTATTCCGTGGTTTATTTTTTGGATTGGGTGCAGATGGTACGGTAAGTGCCAATAAAAATACCATTAAAATTATTGGGGACGATACCGACAATCATGTACAGGGATATTTTGTATACGATTCAAAAAAATCAGGTTCATTAACTGTATCTCATTTAAGATTTAGTGAAAAGCCCATACAATCCACTTACTTAATTAATGCTGCGAATTTTGTGGCTTGTCATCATTTTCATTATTTAGAAACCTACGATATATTAAAGGATGTTCAACATGGTGCTACTTTTTTATTGAATGCCCCTTATGATACCGAATCAGTATGGCATCACTTGCCTTATAAAATACAAACAGAAATTATTGAGAAGGAATTAAAGTTATATGTTATCAATGCCTCTAAAGTAGCTAAGGAAACCGGCATGGGCTCGCGCATCAATGGTATATTACAAACCTGCTTCTTTGCTATCTCCAATATTCTTCCTAAAGAAGAAGCAATTGCATCCATTAAAAAAGCCATTCAAAAAACCTATGGTAAAAAAGGAGAAAAAGTAGTTCAAAAGAATTTTGATGCAGTAGATAAAACCCTAGAGCATTTAGCCTTATTAGATTATACTAATTTTACGATTGGTACCAAGGAAATTACACCCGCTGTTACCAATAATGCCCCTGCCTTTGTTAAAAATGTTTTGGCAAAAATTATTGCAGGGGAAGGAGATGAATTGCCTGTAAGTGCATTCCCTGCAGATGGGACCTATCCATCTGGCACTACTAAATATGAAAAAAGAAATATAGCAGAGCAAGTACCCGTTTGGGATCCTAGCTTATGTTCACAATGTGGTAAATGCTTTTTTGTATGCCCTCACGCTGCTATACGACCAAAAATTTATGACAATAGTGCTTTAGAAAAAGCCCCTGACTTTTTTAAACATGTGGCTCCAATTGGGAAAGAGTTTAATAAAGACGGAGAGTCTTATACTTTACAAGTAGCAGTTGAAGATTGCACCGGCTGTACTTTATGCGTGGATGTTTGTCCTATAGAAAGTAAAACTGAAGCAGGACATAAGGCCATTAATATGCAAGACGTTCTTCCTTTGAAAGAAACAGAACAAAAAAATTGGGACTTCTTCTTATCACTTCCAGAAATTGATAGAACCAGAGTAGCGAAAACAACTGTGAAAGGTTCTCAATTCTTAGAACCCTTATTTGAATTCTCTGGCGCATGCAGTGGTTGTGGCGAAACCCCTTATTTAAAATTACTCACTCAATTGTTTGGCGATAGAATGATTGTTGCCAATGCAACTGGTTGTTCTTCTATTTTTGGCGGCAACTTGCCTACCACTCCATGGAGTGTAAACGCACAAGGACAAGGGCCAGCCTGGGCTAACTCTTTGTTTGAAGACAATGCCGAATTTGGATTGGGTATTAAACTGGCCACCGATATGAAGCGCCAATATGCATTCTCTTTACTAAAATCACTTAAAGTAGAATTAGGCGAAAGCCTGGTAGATGAAATTGTAAATAATACAGAAGAAAACGAAGCGGATATTATCAAGCAAAGAATGAATGTAAATGAGGTAAAAAATAGATTAAAAAATAATACGCACCCTTCCGCTCCAATACTTTTACAAGTAGCAGGATTTTTAGAAAAGAAATCTATGTGGATTGTGGGTGGTGATGGTTGGGCTTACGATATTGGATTTAGTGGATTAGATCATGTACTTTCAACAGGAGAGAATATAAATATTTTGGTGATGGATACCGAAGTGTACTCGAATACCGGAGGTCAAAAATCAAAATCATCCCCAATTGGTGCTAGTGCTAAATTTTCTGTAAAAGGAAAAACAACAGGCAAAAAAGATTTAGCCATGCAAGCCATGGCACATGGAAAAGCCTATGTTGCTGAAATAGCCATGGGCGCTAATGATGTACATGCCTTAAAAACAATTTTAGAGGCAGAAGCTTTCCCTGGGCCGTCTATTATTATTGCTTATAGTCATTGCATTGCACATGGCTACGATATGTGTCATGGATTAGATCAACAATCCTTGGCGGTAAAAAGCGGTTACTGGCCATTGTTCCGTTTTAACCCAATGAACGAAAAAGGAAAACGATTTGTAATTGATAGCAAGGACCCTTCTATCCCAATGGAAGATTTCATGTACAATGAAAATAGGTTTGCTACCATTAAAAATAATTATCCCGAAAAAGCGACCGAATTTTTAGCCTTAGCCAATGATGGCATGCATGAAAGAATGGAAAGGTTAATGGCGTTTAAAAATTTGTAGCCACGCCGGGGATCGAACCTGGATTTGGAGTTTCGGAAACTCATGTACTATCCGTTGTACTACGTGGCTATTAGACAAATTTAAGAAAAATAATGTAACTGAATAAGGTATTACCGCGAACCAAAAAATACCCGTAAAGCTGCTGGCAAGAATATACGGGTGGGTAAAGAGCGCATTATTTGAATATCTTCCAAAATGGAAGACGTATTCGAAAGAAATTTAAACACAGTGACTGCTTTATTTTTTGCAAAAATTCGCTTAAAAATTTCTGCACCTTCCATCTTATGGTAGAATAGTATATGCAATAAAACCGCATCGTAAAATTGATGTCTTGTAGTATGTACTTTTGTTTCAATAGGCTTATTCTTTTCAAGCTGCATTACAATGTTCTTACATTGTTCTTGTATAAATTGAAAGGCATAGCCAGTACTTGCCTTTACAGCTGCACCTAAAGCACCAATAGAATAAATAGGTGCCTCATACATCGAAAGAGCAATTTGTGTCATGGGTATAGCTCCAATCTCTTCATGCAAGACCGTATATGTAAGTTCAGGAAAATGCGTGTTTAAATAATTATCTAAAACTTGATCATACTCGTTATTTTTTAAGATTGTATCTGAAAATAAGGTGTACTCCACTAAGGCTTCTTTATCATTTAATGGCAATTGATACATAAATGCAGTGGCACCAAATTGTGGAACATTAAAATCCATTAATGTAGCAACTTTTACATTAAATACTGGTTGGTCATATTGTACCACCCTGCCTTTAAAATGTTGCCATAAAAAAGGGGTTTGATATTTATTTACAGCATCGAATGAATGTAAGGACTTTGAAAAGGCAGCTGCACTAGCAAGTTGATTCATTTGAAAAGGCAGGATACTTGAAAATACATATTTTCCTATAGCCTCACCCCCTTCCCATTCTACTTTGGCACCTTCTTCTTTACTCAAAAGATTTATGGGTACTAAATTTAATACAGTGGTCTCCCTCCAATGTATATTTGAATTTTGTTTAGCTGCTGTAAGTATAAAATTATAAAAATCTATCCCCTGAATCATTTTGTAAGAATAAGGAGTAGTTGGTAGTTCTTTTTTAAAATTAGTAGCTTGTATTGATATTGTTTCCCAATGTTTTACAACTAAATCATTAAAAATAATAGTATCTTTTTCCCAAAAGCACCAGGTACGATCATTGGTTTTATTGAATGACTTATCAATTACCAATATAGATTTTTCAGATAATGATGGAGCATTCATTAAATAATGAAGCAGTGAAAGCCCCGCTCCGCCTGCACCTGCTATGATGTAATCATAGGTGAACGTATCGGCAATAGATGTAGAGGAATTACTCATTGCTTTGTAATGCTTCATCGCGACGCACTTTGTCCCAATATTTTTTGGCAACTAACAGCATGCCAAAACTCTCGCCTTCTTCTTTATGTAAATGTTTATGGTGCATTTTATGTGCCCAACGGATGGCTTTAATATATCGACTATTGGACTTCGTAAACCACTTGATTCTCTGATGGATGATTACTTCATGCACTAAAAAATAAGCAAACCCATACATGGCAATACCAGTGCCAATAGCAGCTATCCATAAGGGACCGACAAAATTACCATAAAAAATACAAGCCATACTAGGAATGGCAAATATTAAAAAAAAGGCATCATTTTTTTCAAAAAAATGTCCAGTGGGTTGATGATGATCTTCATGCAAATACCATAAAAAACCATGCATCACAAAACGATGGGTTAACCAGGTTATTCCTTCCATGATGCAAAATGTAAGTAACATAACTAATATAAAAAACATAAATTCAATTTTAAAATTAAAACCTAAATGATTACAATAAATTCAACTGACTGCGTAAGCTTGCTTTAGCCACAATAAATAATTTTCCCGGAGTAGGAATCCTAATTCTCGTTTTTAAAATAGCCTCCGGATTTGTTTTCTTTATTTTTTTAAATAAAGAATAGTAATACTTAAAAGCCACATATACGCCAAATCTTGCCTTTAAAGGTAGCATTTTAATACCTTTCAGGGCTTCTTCAAAATCCGCTTGAATATCTATTTCTATTTTTTCTTTGTCTGATTGAGTGAAATTAGAAAAGTCACAATTGGGGAAATACATTCTATCTAATCCTTCAAAATCAGCTTTAATATCTCTTAAAAAATTTACCTTTTGAAAGGCTGCGCCTAATCTTTGTGCCGAAGGTTTTAATTTTTCAAATTGAATCATACTGCCCTCACAAAAAATAGGCAAGCACATTAAACCTACCACTTCTGCACTTCCGTAAATATAAGTTTGATAGGTGTTTACATCATATTTATGTTTACTTAAGTCCATTTCCATACTTACTAAAAACGCTTCAAGTAATGCTGGGTCTATTTTATACTTCTTATATGTTAATTGAAAACGGTGTAAAATAGGATTTAAACTTATGCCTTGCTCTAAAGCCAAATAAGTGTCTTTTTTAAATTGTGCAAATAGCGTATGCTTATCATAGTCATGAAAAGTATCTACAATTTCATCAGCAAAACGAACAAATCCATAAATATCATAGATGGGTTGACGTAAATCTTTATGCAATAAATTAATTGCAGAAGAAAAACTAGAACTATATAATAATGTAGTTGTTTTACTGCTTAACCCAGTAACCTTATCGAATAATTGCATGTCAGACATTTATTTTATCCTTTTAGTGTGTTTTTATGAATCAATTCCGCAACTACTTCCCCACTGATCAAACTTGGTGGTACCCCCGGACCTGGAACCGTTAATTGACCGGTGTAATATAAGTTTTTTACCTTTTTACTTTTACAAGATGGCTTTAAAATTGCTGTTTGTAATAAAGTATTGGCTAACCCGTAAGCATTCCCTTTAAAGGAATGATAGTCACTTTTGAAATCGGAAATAGCGTAAGATTTTTTATAAATAATTGAATCTGAAATAGTTTGGCCCCATCTACTCTCTAATCTTGCCACTATTTCATTGAAATATTTTTCACGCACTTCCTCTGTATCTCCTTCTAAACCTGCCGCTACGGGTATTAGTAAAAATAAATTTTCACAACCTGCTGGGGCCACTGTGGAGTCTGTTACAGAAGGTACACTTACATAAAATAAAGGCTTGGTTGGCCAACTGGGGTCTGTATAAATTTCTTTCCCATGTAATTCAAAATCGGTATCAAAAAATAAAGAATGATGTGTTACCTCTTTTAATTTTTTATTCAGCCCTACATAGTATAACAATGAACTAGGCGCCATCGTTCTTGTATCCCAATAACTAGCAGTATAGGACTGATACTTTTCAATTAATAATTTTGTTTCAATGTGATGGTAATCTCCTGCACCTACAATGACATCAAATTCATAATTTTTTTGCTCACCCGTAATTTTAGACTTAGTCAAACATGACTTTGCCATTCCATTTACCACTTCAATATGCAAGGCTTCTTCATTAAAATTAAAAATTACGCCTTCTGCTTTGGCAGTATCATACATGGCTTGCACAATACTATACATACCCAACTCAGGGTACCAAGTGCCTCCTTTAATATCTGCATAGTTCATTAAACTATATAAAGCCGGCGTGTTTTGAGGAAGGGCTCCTAAAAATAATACAGGAAACTCCATTAATGTTTGAATGTAAGGATGTTTAAAAAAGCGAGCAACATGTTTCTTCATAGACTGAAACACATCTAACTTAAAAATACCTTTAACCAAATCTATATCAATGAATTCTTTTAAAGATATGCCTGGTTGATGCACTAGCTTCCCCACACCAACATCATATTTAAATTTAGCCTCTTCCATAAATTGATCCAAAGCCTTTGCTGCACCTGGCTCTACACTTTCTAGCAAGGCAGCTAATGCTGTATAATTAGCAGGCATATCCCAATGTGTTTGATCAAAATATACTCGATAAGAGGGATCTAATCTTTTTAGCTTATAAAAATCGGAGACTTTTTTTCCAAAGGAATTAAAATATCTTTCAAAAACATCTGGCATCCAATACCAACTTGGACCCATATCAAAAGTAAAACCTTCCACTTCCATTTTTCTTGCACGTCCTCCAGGCAGTAAATGTTTTTCTATAATCGTTACAGCCCATCCTTTTTTTGCTAAAAAAGTAGCTACAGACATGCCGGCAAAACCTGCACCTATTACTAACGCTTTTTTAGTAGGGGATTGCATAAATTTAATAACGTTGTATTTTCTGTTTTAATATTTTTCTTGCAAAGTGAATACGACTTTTTATGGTACCTAGTGGTTCATTCAAAGCATCTGCAATTTCATTATACTTATAACCTTCGAAATATAAATTAAAAGGTGTTCTAAATAAATCTGGCAAATCATAAATGAGCTGTTTCACTTCTCTCAAATTTAAGTTAGTCACTCCATCATTCAAAACCTTTGTTCTAGTTTGATCTATTAAAAAATCATTCGGTGAATTATCCAAAACCACCGATTGTTTTGCACGTTTGCGATAATCGTTAATAAAAATATTACGCATAATGGTATACAACCATGCTTTAATATTAGTACCCACATTATACTTGTCTTTATTGGACAAGGCCCTGTACAATGTTTCCTGAAATAAATCCTTGGCTGCTTCATGATCCTTCGTTAAATTAATCGCAAAGGGTTTTAAAAAATCAGCATTGTCAGTAAGTAAAAGTGTAAATTCTGCAGTTGACATATAATTCTGTTTAACTATTAAGCATATAAAGCTAAACAGAATTATGAGAAAAATCATCTTTTTTGTTTAATATTTTATAAAATTTATTAAACAATTATTGAATTGATAGCTATTAAATAGTATAATTAATCATACTATTTAATTATAATTAATTGAATATCAATATTTTAAATAAATAATATATTCTATTGTAAGTTTTACAGTCAGGTATCCTTACAATAGGAGAAATACTGTCAAGAATAAAGTTCTTAAATGGAATGCAAAAACTGAAGTGTTTCCGATAAACTTCGCTTTAAATGGATATTTGACCCAACAGCCCCTTTATAGTCCTGGATTAATTGGCCAGATAATACAACTGGACCCGAATGCTTTATTTTGGAGAGTTGCTCAATGAACTTATCCAACTTGAATTTTTTAGCAGGCGAGGTTAAATGACAAAATAAATAGTCCACCTTGGCAGCTTGTACCATAAATTCCACGTCACTCATAGGAACATTTGCACCTAAATAATCTACATAAATACCATTTTGTCTTAACAAAAAGTATACATACAAAATCCCCATTTCGTGATGCTCCCCTTCCGGTAAAAACAACACAATTCTCTTTGAATATTGAGTTATAGAAGGAAGTTTGTCAATACCCGCAATAATTTTTTGCCTAACAATATTGGTGGCCAAATGCTCTTGTGCAGGGTTGATATGATTGGTTACCCATAAAATACCTACTCTTTCAAGGAAAGAAAATATGATTTCAGTAATTGCTTTTTCAATTCCTTTTTGTGCAATGTAAAGATCTATTTGTTGCTCAAAAGCAGGCATATTTAAGGAAACCATTTCCTTAATTAAATTATTGACTACTCTTTCTTTTTGGCCATCTACTTGATTAATGGAAAGGATTTTTTCTTCCATTTGATCAGGACTCATCTTGTCAATATGAGAAATCTTAAACCCATACTTATTTAATAATGATACGTTCAATATCATCTTTAATTCTTCTGAGGTATAGGTTCTTATATTGGTTTGCGTACGAGTGGGCTGCAAAAAATTATAACGCTGCTCCCAAATACGTATAGTATGGGCTTTGATGCCTGAAATTTGCTCTAAATCTTTGATTGAATAAGATGACATACCATAAAGAACAATAGTTTATTAAAATTGTTCGGTTTTTGTTTAAGAAAAAATGGCATATCTACTACAAATAAGCAGAAAACTACTTTTTCAAGTTCCTCAGGTATTCTCCGTAACCGCTTTTAGCATATTTATCGGCCAATACCAGTAATTGAGTCTTGTCTATAAAACCCATACGAAAGGCCACTTCTTCTATACAACCTACTTTTTGACTTTGTCTTTTCTCTATCACTCTTACAAATTCACAAGCGTCAGCATAGGAATCAAAAGTGCCGGTATCTAACCAGGCTGTTCCGCGATTCATAATACCTACTTGCAATTGCTTACGCTCTAAGTACACTTTGTTCACGTCAGTAATTTCATACTCTCCTCTGGGTGAGGCCGGAATATTTTTAGCTATTTCTACTACTTGGTTATCATAAAAGTACAAACCTGGCACAGCGTAATTTGATTTAGGTTGTTTTGGTTTTTCTTCTAATGAAATGGCATGGTTATTTGCATCAAACTCAACCACTCCATAGCGCTCCGGATCATTAACTTCATAAGCAAATACGGCAGCACCGTTAACATCATTAAAAGATTGTATTAGCTTACTAAAACCTGCACCATAAAAAATATTATCGCCTAAAATTAAAGACACTTTATCCTTTCCAATAAAATCGGCTCCAATGACAAATGCTTGTGCCAATCCATTGGGAACTGCTTGCACTGCAAATTGAAAAGAGCAACCTATTTCTGCCCCATCGCCTAGTAACCTTTTAAATTGGTCACTATCTTCGGGCGTTGTTATAATTAACACTTCCTTGATGCCCGCTAATAATAAAACTGATAGCGGATAATATATCATTGGTTTATCATAGATAGGCATCAGCTGCTTACTGATTCCTTTGGTAATAGGATACAACCTAGTTCCTGAGCCGCCCGCTAATATGATTCCCTTCATTGTAGATAATTTTAATTTTTAACCTAAGCTTTTTTTGAACGTTGCAAATGATTGCAATATTTTATCCTTTGCAGATAACAATAATTCACTTGTCGGTACTTTCCAATCAATATTTAAATCTGCATCATTATACATAATGCCTACCTCTTTATCAGGTTGATAAAATTCATCGCATTTGTAAAAAAAAGTTGCTGCTTCGCTTAACACTACAAAGCCATGCGCGAATCCTTTGGGTATGAAAAATTGTTTGTGATTGTCTGCCGTTAATTCAATACTAAAATGCTGTCCAAAAGTGGGTGACCCTTTTCTAACATCTACCGCTACATCTAAAACGGATCCTTCTAAAACCCTTACCAGCTTTGACTGTGCAGCACTACCCGATTGCATATGTAAGCCTCTTAATACCCCTTTTTGTGATCTTGATTGATTGTCCTGCACAAAATGAATATGCAAACCAGTAGCATCAGCAAATTGTTGTTGATGATACGTTTCAAAAAAATAACCACGTGCATCTCCATGCACCGTATCGTGAATAATAAAACAATCTTTTAAGGGGGTGGCTTCTATTTTCATTTATCTAATTAACTTTTATCA
>CAINWZ010000019.1 GCA_903854725.1 uncultured Bacteroidota bacterium | reverse complement strand
CAACGTTTTATGGAGCAGCATATGCCAAAAGCAACTTTGGTTGCCATTGATTCCGTATATGGTCACGATGGATTTATTATTGAGTCTGTACAAATAACGACGCATTTAAAATCTTGGTTAGTCCAAGTAGGGTAGCTTACTTTATAAAAAATTGAACTAATAGAAATAATAAAGCGATACCCATTATTATATAAATGGACTTCCTACTTTTTTCAATTGTGAATACCGCAACTAACATGCTTACAAATGCTATTGATGTCATTGCGATGCCAATTTTTAAATTAAACCATGGCAAGGCTTTATAGAAAAAGCTTTGTGAAAAAATTGAAAATAGTATAAGTAATAGGATAGATGCTTTATTTTTTATAGTCATTTTTTTATTATTTACAATCTTCATAATCTAATTGACAGCCTGTTCTCATTGTTTGTAGATGTTCAAGTGCTGAAGCACCACATGCAGCTTGAAAAAGAACACCTCCCCATCCTCCAGTTAGCGCGCCTAATCCAACAGCAGTGGCTGTACAACCTAATACTTCGGCTGTGTATACAATATTACTTAATCGGGAGCAATTATTATATTTATCATCACATCTATTTTCTAGCATCAATGATTTTTTACTTGAATTAGTATTATAGTTCAACTCCTTGAGTAAATTCAGCAATTCGTTTTGAGAAAAATGAGCTAAAAAACTATATTTCCTTCGAATCTCATATGCTAATGCTGATTGATTTTTTAAAAATAGGTTGTATTCAGCTAGCGAAGTAAAGCCTACTAATTTTGAAAGTTTTATTTGTTCATTATTATTCAAGCTTATCTTTTTTAATAGTTGTATGCTTTCATTATTGGGGCTGCCCATATTATTGATAAAACTTTCGTTATAATTTATAAATTCTTGTACTATTTTATCCGTTTTGAACGCTTGAAGGGAGGGTTCTATTTTTATTGCTATAGTATCTTCTTTTTGACAAGCCAGTAATGATAGAGTTGCTACTAAAATTGGGAATAATCTGTTTTTCATTTTATATTTTTTTGATTCATATAAAATTATAAACAACAAACACTCTATTTTCAAGTATTAATACTGCATTTTAATTAAGCAAAAAAGCTTATTCGGTTGTTAAATAATTGAAATTGGTTTACATAAAACAACTATTTTTACAAAAAGAAACCTATGAAATTTTTAAGACAAATTGGGGAGTACTTATTTATAGTAAAGCGTGATCCTAATCAACAAAGATCTGGGATGATGAAAGCAATGCATGGGATGAATCGTATTTCATTAATCATGTTTCTGGTTGGATTAATAGTAATGCTTTTCAGATTTGTAATACTTCCTTATTTCAAGTAAGGAAACTGGATAATTCGGAGTGCTTATTTTTTCTGAATTGTTTCCATGATAATTTCAGCAGCAACATCCGTTGCTTTTTCGCCAGACATCAATTTATTTCTTAAAGTAGTATAATCGGATTGTATTTGATTTTGCGTTGTTGCATCTTCAAGCAAGTCCGTTAATGCAATCACTAAGCTTTCTGTATTTAAATTATCCTGTATTAATTCTTTCACCACTTCTTTCTCCATTATCAAATTTACTAATGCGATAAATTTAATTTTTACAAATTTTTTCGCCAAGGCATAAGTGATAGCACTTCCTTTATAACAAACTACCTGAGGTACATTCAATAATGCTGTTTCTAAGGTAGCCGTCCCACTTGTTACTAGCGCTGCTTTACTATGCTGAAGTAAGGCGTAAGTGCTTGCTTTTACAACATGTACATTTAATTGAGGGGCAATTAAGGCATTAAACCATTCATCATTTAAACCAGGTGCTTGCGCCACTACGAATTGATAGGCGGGAAAATGAATGGCCACACTCAGCATGAGGGGTAATTTTTTTTCAATTTCTTGCTTTCTGCTTCCAGGAAGCAATGCAATTATATTTTGTCCTTGAATTGCAGGTAGGGGATGTGGAAGATTTTGTTGAGCATCGATTACTTCCATTAAGGGATGTCCCACATAATCTACCTCCCAATCCCAACGATCTTTAAAATATTTTTTTTCAAATGGAAGTATGCATAATAACCTATCAATACTTGCGCGCATCGCAGGTACTCTGTTTTCTTTCCAAGCCCAAACTTGTGGAGCAATAAAGTAAACCACTTTAATTTTATGTTCCTTAGCCCATTTTGCAATTCTTAAATTAAAGCCTGGATAATCTATACAAATAAGTACATCAGGGGCAAAGGCAACAATATCTTTTTTGCAAAAACGAATATTATTTAAAATGGTCGAAAGATTTAAAACCACTTCTACAAAACCCATATAGGCTAAGTCTCTATAATGTTTTACTACATTTCCTCCAGCTGCTTGCATTAAATCGCCACCCCAGCATTGCACTACTGCCTGCTGATCCATTGACTTAATAGATTTGATTAAGTTGGCGCCGTGTAAGTCTCCGCTGGCTTCACCAGCAATGATATAATATTTCATTTATAAAAACCATTTAGACGCAATGGCAATGATTGCGTAAATACAAGTAGTAAAAAATATGCCTTTAGCAGTTTTATCTTTTTGCTTTTGAAAAAAGTAAGTAAGCACCACACCATTAATAAGTAAGGAGATACTTATCATGGCAGATAATATTGACTTTTGTTGGTTTAACAAATCAAGAAACTCTTGAACAGTGAATAAGCTAAATTTCCATTGGTAAAATCCAAAAAAGCCTAGGAAGGGCATTAATAAGCCAATAAAAACGCCGAATATATAGTTGTCTTTTACCACTTCCATTTTTTTGTTAACTTTTCTTTTAGGATATGATTGGTCAAGTCAAACTGAACAGGTACCACACTCACATAATTATTTTTTAATGCCCAGACGTCGGTGTCTTTTGATTTATCAAAATTGACGAACTCGCCAGTCAACCAATAATATTTTTTACCATGTGGGTCGGTTCTTTCAACAAACTTTTCATCATATTTTGCATAAGACTGTTTGCAAATCTTAATCCCTTTGATCAAGCTCGTTGCCACTTTTGGAATATTTACGTTTAAACAAAGATGTTTATCTAATTTTTTATCTGCTAGT
>CAINWZ010000018.1 GCA_903854725.1 uncultured Bacteroidota bacterium | reverse complement strand
TGTTGACACTGCTGCTGCTGCAACAGTTGATACTGCTGCTAAAGCAAAGTAATTTTAGAAGTTTATTAATAACTTCTTGCAAGAAGGTCCTTCCCAATAATATTGGGGAGGATTTTTTATTTACCCCTTGGCCTTATTAAACGAATGAATGTTAGTTTTCAGACGTAAAACTCCAAACTATTTTGATATTTTGCCTTATTTTGGTTACCTTCGTGCAACTATGAGAGTAAATAGCAACAATTGGTTTTACTGTTTCTTTTATTTCTACTTTAATCAAAGTAGCCGGGTAGTATTTGTAAAAGCGTAAACGAAATAACTAAATATACAATCCCGGCCCAAAAAGCCGGGATTTTTTTTATGAATAAAAAAGTAGCAATACAAGGGTACGAAGGGAGTTTCCACCAAGTGGCAGCTAGGCATTTTTTTGGTAAAAATGTAGAGGTGATTACTTGTGATACTTTTAGAAAAGTGGTTCAATTGGGAGGAGACGCTAAATTATCTGATGGTGCAGTAATGGCCATTGAAAATTCTATAGCAGGCAGTATACTTCCCAACTATAATTTATTGCAGAAAAGTAAATTGCAAGTAATTGGGGAAGTGTATTTATCTATTAGTCAAAATCTATTGACCTATCCTGGCGTAAAACTAGAAGATATTAAAGAAGTGCATAGTCATCCGATGGCTATTTTACAATGTTTAGATTATTTAGAAAAGCACAATTGGAAATTGGTAGAATCTGAGGATACCGCACTAAGTGCTAAAATGGTACATCAACATAAAAGCAAACATACTGCAGCCATTGCGAGCAAATTGGCAGCGCAAATGTTTGATTTAAATATTATCACACCCGATATTCATACGCTAAAGAATAATATTACTCGTTTTCTAATAGTAGAACCAACTACTTCAAAAAATGAAGTAAAAAATTCGAACAAAGCTTCTATTTATTTTCAAACAGATCATTCTAGAGGAATTCTCGCAAAAGTATTAGCAAAAATTTCACAAGGGAATGTGAATTTAAGCAAGCTGCAAAGCATGCCTATTCCTGGAAGCACTTTTAAATATGGTTTTTATGCAGATTTAGAATTTGATACAAAAAAACAAATTGAAAAAGTATTGGAAGAGGTAAAAGCGCTAACGAATAGTATTAGGATATTCGGTATGTATCAAAAGGGTAAAGTTGTAAAAGGATAAATATGAATTGGACAGTATCACATAGACTAGAAGGTATTGGAGAATATTATTTTTCTACCAAACTGCGCGAAATTGATGAACTCAATAAAGCGGGTAAGGGGATTATTAATTTAGGGATAGGCAGTCCCGATTTACCTCCACATCCAGATGTGATTGCTACGTTGCATGAAGAAGCCAATAAAGAAAATGTACATGGTTATCAATCTTATAAAGGATCTCCTATTTTAAGAGAGGCTATTTCGAATTGGTATAAAAAATATTTTAAAGTAGGGGATATTAATCCAGCTACTGAGGTACTTCCCTTATTGGGAAGTAAAGAAGGGATCATGCATATATGTATGACCTATTTAAATGAAGGCGATCAGGTATTAATTCCAAATCCTGGTTATCCTACATATACAAGTGCAGTTAAATTAGCGGGTGGGACCCCGTTATACTATGAGTTGACTGCCGATAACAGTTGGGCGCCTGACTTTGAAAATTTAGAAAAATCAGATTTATCAAAAGTCAAGTTAATGTGGGTGAATTATCCGCATATGCCAACAGGCCAAAGGCCAACGAAAGAACTATTTGCAAAAATAGTCGCCTTTGGAAAAAAGCATCAAATATTGATTTGTCATGATAATCCTTATGCCTTTATTTTAAATGATAAGCCTGAAAGTTTATTATCTATACAGGGGGCTAAAGAGGTGGTGATCGAATTAAACTCTCTAAGTAAAAGTCAGAATATGGCAGGATGGAGAGTAGGCATGTTAATTGCTGCCGAAGATAGAATCAATGAAATACTTAGGTTTAAATCCAACATGGACAGTGGCATGTTTTTACCAGTGCAATTAGCCGCTGCTAAGGCATTAAGTCTGGATCAAAGTTGGTATGACTCCGTGAATAAAATATATACAGCACGACGTGAAAAAGTATTCGAGTTATTAGATGTTTTAAAATGTGTTTACTCAAAACAACAAGTAGGCATGTTTGTATGGGCCAAAATTCCCGCAACTTACAAAGATGGATATGCATTAAGTGATAAGGTATTATACGATGCAAATGTTTTTATTACCCCTGGTGGAATTTTTGGTTCTGCAGGCAATGAATACATCAGAGTGAGTTTATGTGGTTCCATAGAAAAATTTAGTGTCGCCATTAAAAGAATTGAAGCATGCGTTTAACAGTCATTGGAATTGGTTTAATGGGAGGTTCACTGGCGTTGTCTTTGAAAAAGAAAGGCATCGTATCCAAAGTTATTGGAGTGGATTCAAACATTGAACACCAAAACCTTGCCTTGCAATTGGGTATTGTAGATGAAATAATGTTACTAGAAGAGGCTATTGCAGCTTCTGATATTATTGCTATTGCAACTCCCATTAACGTGGCTGAAAATTTATTGCCCACTATCTTACACTTAGTGAACAAGCAAGTTGTTTTTGATCTAGGTTCTACCAAAGAAAGTATTGTAAACATTGCAAATGCGCATGTTAACAAAGGACGTTTTGTTCCAACACATCCTATGTGGGGGACAGAATTTAGTGGTCCAACAGCAGCACAAGACGATGCTTTTGTTGATAAGGCTACGATTATTTGTAACAAAGAGCAAATAGATGTTGATGCATTACAATTGGTAGAAAAATTATATCAAGCTTTGGGTATGCATATACTTTATATGAATGCCATTAAACATGACATACATGTAGCGTATGTGAGTCATATCTCACACATCACTTCTTTTGCATTGGCTAATACAGTGTTAGAGAAGGAAAAAGAGTCGGATGCAATTTTTGAGTTAGCGAGTAGTGGTTTTGAAAGCACAGTGCGTTTGGCCAAGTCAAATGCAGAAATGTGGGTTCCCATTTTTATGCAAAACAAAGAAAATGTATTAGATGTTTTGAATGAGCATATTAGTCAATTGAAAAAATTCAAAGCTAGCTTGGAAAAAGAAAACCCAGCTTACTTATTGGAGTTGATTCAAAATGCCAATCAAATAAAAAGGATTTTAAAATAATTAAAAAAAAGCGAAGCGCGTAAGGTGACTTAGCAAAAAATATAAAAAATGAAGAAGAAAGAAGAGATGGAAATTACCAATGAATTGATAGAAGCAGTCAAGTCGAAAAAGACGTTTACTGAAATTGGTATCAATGAACAATTAGTAAAGGCGGTAACAGAATTAGGCTATACACATGCTACTGAAATTCAGGAGCGTTCTATTCCTGTTTTAATAAGTGGTACCAAAGATTTTATTGGACTAGCGCAAACAGGTACGGGTAAAACAGCAGCGTTTGGTTTGCCTTTATTGCAATTAATTAAAACAACCGATAAATTTCCGCAAGCTTTAGTGGTATGTCCTACTAGAGAATTATGTATGCAGATTGTAAGCGAAATGAATTTGTTTAAAAAACATATTCCAGGTTTACAAGTATTAGCAGTGTATGGCGGAACTTCAATTGGTTTGCAAATTAAAGATTTAAAAAGAGGGGTGCAAGTAGTAGTTGCCACTCCAGGTAGATTGATTGACTTGATTGAAAGAAAAGCAATCAACTTAGAGAAAATTGAATATGTAGTATTGGATGAAGCTGATGAAATGTTAAATATGGGCTTCCAAGATGACATTGAATTTATCTTAAAAAATACACCTAATAGAGAAAGTATTTGGTTGTTTAGTGCTACGATGCCTGCTGAAATTAGAAAAGTAAGTAAGCGTTACATGAAAGAGCCAGTAGAAGTAACTATTGGTAAAGTAAATGCTACGAATAAAAGTATTGACCATCAATATTATTTAACGTCTGCGCAACATCGTTATGAGACTTTAAAAAGAATCATTGATTTTAACCCAGGCATTTATGGTATCATTTTTACAAGAACTAAAGCAGATGCACAAGAAGTAGCACAACGTTTAACGCGTGAGGGTTATGATATTGATGCTATCCATGGTGACTTAACACAGCAACAACGTGATAGAGTAATGGGTCAGTTTAGAGATAAAACTTTACAATTATTAATTGCAACGGATGTGGCTGCTAGAGGTATCGATGTAAAAGGCATTACGCACGTCATCAATTTTGAATTACCAGATGATGTAGAAGTATATACACATAGAAGTGGTCGTACAGGTCGTGCAGGAAGTCAGGGTATATGTATATCCATCGTGCATGCACGTGAATCGTATCGTTTACGTCAGATTGAAAACATGAACAAGTGTACTTTCCATAAATTAGATATACCTAGCGGTAAGGATGTTTGTAGAAAACAATTTTTCCATGTAATGGATAAGTTAATGTCTACCGATGTAAGTCATGGCGATTATGAAACTTATGTTCCTATGTTGGCTGAAAAATTTGCCGATATGAGCAAGGAAGAAATATTAAAGCGTGTCGCTGCTTTAGAATTTAACCGATTCTTAAGTTATTATGAAAATGCACAAGATTTAAATATACGCACTGCAGAAAGAGGACGTCGTGAACCAATGCAACAACAAGATCGCAATCGAGACAGAGGTCGTCAAGAATTTGGCGGTGCAGATCGCGGCAGAACTAGAAGCAATGATCGTGGTATGGAACGTACACCAGTAGATCGTGGAAGTCGTGGTGCGGAAAGAGGAGCAAGTGGCTATACCCGTTTATTTGTGAACTTAGGTACCAAAGATGGTTTTTACAAAGCTAGTTTTTTACAATTTATATTAGATATGAGCGACTTGCGAAAAGAAGCTTTAGGAAAAATTGATATGCGCGATATGAATAGCTGGGTAGAAATTGAATCAGGTGCTGCCAAACAAATGATTAATGCAGTAGATGGTAAAAACTATAAAGGCCGTCGTATCAGAATGAATGATGCTGATAGTGGTGGTCCAAAAGGATTTTCTAGAAAAGAAGGATAGTTCTTTAATTACTTTAAAAAAGTAAAGCAATAAAATAAATATTAAAATATAAAATTGGAAAAAATGGGAGACTTAACAGAGCAACAACAAAAAGTAAGCATTTTATTAAAAAAATCACCTTTGATTATTTCTGGTCCTTGCAGTGCAGAGACAGAAGAACAAGTGATGCAAACTGCTATTCGATTAGCTGCAACGGGTAAAGTAGATATTATGCGTGCAGGTATTTGGAAACCAAGAACAAGACCAGGAAGCTTTGAAGGTATTGGAACCAAGGGATTGCCTTGGTTACAACAAGCCAAGAAAGAAACTGGCATGCCTGTTGCAGTGGAAGTAGCTACCGCTAAACAAGTAGAAGATGCTTTACATTTTGATGTGGATGTTTTATGGGTAGGAGCGCGTACCACGGTGAATCCTTTTAGTGTGCAAGAAATTGCAGACGCCTTAAAGGGGGTGAAAGTGCCTGTATTAATTAAGAATCCCATAAATCCAGACTTGGAATTGTGGATTGGTGGTATGGAGCGTATTGCCAAAGCGGGCATAGAAGAACTAGGATTAATTCACAGAGGTTTTAGTTCTTATGGTAATACAGAATTTAGAAATGCACCTATGTGGCATTTGGCTATTGAGATGAAGCGTCGTTACCCAGGTATACCGATGATTAATGATCCTTCGCATATTTGTGGACGTCGTGATATTTTGCAAGAAGTAGCGCAACAAGCAATTGACTTAGATTTTGATGGTTTAATTATTGAATCTCATATTGATCCAGATAATGCATGGAGTGATGCGAAACAACAAATCACACCAGAAGTGTTAAAGGAAATGTTGGAAGCTATTCGTTGGAGAAAAGATGATGTTGCTTCTGCAGAATTTCATGCTGCATTAGAAAAATTACGTCAACAAATTAATCAGTTAGATGATGAGTTATTGCAAGTTTTGTCTACACGTATGAAAGTGGCAGAAAAAATTGGTGAATACAAGAAAAATAATGACATCACTATTTTACAAACCAATCGCTGGAACGAGATTTTAGAGCGTGCAGTGGGTAAAGGAAGTAAAGTTGGCTTGAGTGAAGATTTTATTACCAAATATATGGATGCGGTGCATATGGAAAGTATCAATCACCAAAACAAGATAATGAATAGTTAACTTAGGAATAAGTAAAAGCCTTGTAATTTTAATCATAAATGCTGCGATGGTTTTTTAAAATAAGAAATCTTTAATAAAAGAAATGAAAAACTGGAAAGTAAAATTTTCGACTACAACAGTATCCTTTTTTTGGGAGGGTAAGTTTGCTGCTATTGGCAAAATGGTAGACAAAGCGAATGCATTTTATATAACAGATGAAAATGTATATGCATTACATGAAAAGAAATTTGCTGGAAAGAAAACAATTATTATTCCATCGGGCGAAGAACATAAGCAACAAGCTACAGTCAATTTTATTATTGATGCCTTACTCAATTTTGGGGCTACAAGACAGTCTGTGCTTATTGGCGTAGGCGGTGGTGTCGTAACCGATATGGTAGGTTATGTTGCAGGTGTCTATATGCGAGGGGTGGCAGTAGGTTTTGTGCCCACTACCATTTTGGCTATGGTAGATGCTTCCATTGGGGGAAAAAATGGTATAGACGTTGGTTTGTATAAAAATATGGTGGGGTTAATTAGACAACCTTCATTTCTCTTATATGATCTTGACTTTTTAAAAACCTTGCCAACACATCAATGGGAAAATGGCTTTGCAGAAATTATTAAACATGCAGCTATTAAAGATGCAGCCATGATGAAGAATTTGGCAAGTCATGACTTGGCATATTATCAAAAAAATAAAAAAGCATTACAAATACTTATCGAAAAAAATGTTCGCATAAAAGTAAAAGTGGTTCAGCAAGATGAGTTTGAAAAAGGGGATCGTAAGTTGTTGAATTTTGGACATACCCTAGGACATGCTATTGAGAATGAGCATGCTTTGTTACATGGACATGCCATAAGTATTGGGATGGTGTATGCTGCCAAGATTTCTCAAGTATTACAAGGCTTTAACGATACAGGTTTGCTTATAGATACTTTAAAGAAGTATGGTTTGCCAACTAGTATGCATTTTAATATAGAAGATGCAATGCAGGTAATGCAAAAGGACAAAAAGAAAGCCAATGCAGGAATGCAATATGTGCTTTTACAAAAAATGGGAAAAGCGGTGTATGAAACGGTTCCTATGAAATCATTAGAAAAATTAATAAAGTTGTATTCATAAAATGCGTGCGATAGTTTATCCAAGTAAAATTAGTGGTTCGCAAATAGCGCCAGCAAGTAAAAGCAGTATGCAAAGAGCTTGTGCTGCGGCATTATTACATACAGGAAAAACAATTATTCACAATCCAGGACATTCCAATGACGATGTTGCTGCTTTGGATGTTATTCAAAAATTAGGAGCAGTTGTTGAGGTAAGTCCATCAACAGTTACAGTAGATTCTAATGGAGTACATCCTATTGGTCCCACAATGAATTGCGGAGAAAGTGGTTTAGGTATAAGAATGTTTACGCCTATTGCTGCACTAAGTAGTCAATCTATCAAGATAGAAGGAAAAGGAAGCTTGGTAAAAAGACCCATGCATTTTTTCGATGAAATATTGCCAAAAATTGGAGTCGGTATACAATCACAAGAAGGTTTTTTACCTATTCAAATTCAAGGTCCTTTAAAAGCATCAAGCATAACAGTAGATGGATCATTGAGTTCTCAATTTTTAACAGGATTGTTAATGGCTTATGCTGCCACTGAAAAGTATGATGTAGAAATTAAGGTAGTAAATTTGAAAAGCAGACCTTATATAGATTTAACCTTAGCTGTTTTAAATTCATTCGGATGGAATGTAAAACATACAAATTATGAAAGCTTCCGTTTTTATGAACATACCCCTTTACAACCTGTTATAGAATATACCGTGGAAGGTGATTGGAGTGGTGCAGCCTTCTTATTAGTAGCAGGTGCCATTGCAGGTCCTTTAAAAGTGAAGGGTTTGCAATTGAATTCTACGCAAGCAGATAAAAAGATTATCAGTGCCTTAATAAGTGCACATGCTAGTATCGTAATACATGTGGATGGAATTATAGTGGGAGAGGAATCTGATAGTAATGACAATGCATCCAATTCAAATAGACTTGCATCTTTAACTGCCTTTGAATTTGATGCAACAGATTGCCCCGACTTATTCCCTCCTTTAGTGGCTTTGGCTGCAGTTTGCAAAGGAGTAACCACTATTAAAGGAGTGAGTAGATTAGCACATAAAGAAAGCGATAGAGGGTTGACATTGCAAACGGAGTTTGCGAAAATGGGTATTCGTATCAATTTAGAGGGTGATATCATGAGCATACATGGAGGAACAACGATTCAATCGACAACTGTTTTTTCACAACACGATCATCGTATTGCAATGGCATGTGCGGTAGCGGCTTTAGTGGCCAATGGACCTATAGAAATAACAGAGGCGGAAGCCATCCATAAATCCTATACCGATTTCTTTACGCATTTGCAGCAAGTTGGTGCAAAAGTGGATATACAATAAATTTCTTACCTTGTAATAACGAAATAAAGACATGAACAAATTCGGAACCTTATTTAGTGTACAAATATTTGGCGAGTCGCATGGCGCTTGTGTAGGGATAACTGTGGATGGTTGTCCTGCTGGTTTGCCATTACAAGCTGCTGATTTTGTTGAAGATATGGAGCGACGCAAGGGAGGAAAACAAAAAGGAACTACTCCAAGACAAGAAGACGACATACCAATTTTTAAAGCCGGTTTATTTAATGATACTACTACAGGAGCACCTATAATGATGCTCTTTGAAAATAATAACACAAGAAGTGGAGATTATGAAAAACAACGTGCTGTGCCAAGGCCAGGTCATGCTGATTTTACAGCGCACCATAAATTTGGAGGCTTTGAAGATTATAGAGGAGGCGGACATTTTAGTGGAAGATTAACTGCAGCATTAGTGGGAGCAGGTGTTATAGCCAAAAAATTATTAAATACTATTTCTGTTAATGCCCATATAGTGAGTATTGGCGGAGAAGCAGATATAGAAAAAGGATTACAAAGAGCCATTGACAATAAAGATAGTGTGGGAGGTATAGTAGAATGTGTGGTGAAAGGGTTGCCTATTGGTTTAGGAGAGCATTTTTTTAATTCAGTTGAATCTTTAATTAGCCATGCCGTTTTTGCTATCCCAGCTATTAGAGGTATTGAATTTGGAACCGGCTTTGCAGCGGCTTCTATGTTTGGTGTAGATCATAATGATGCCATAGTGGATGCTTCAGGTAAAACAAAATCAAATCATGCAGGTGGGGTGGTAGGCGGTTATACGAATGGGAATGATTTAGTGTTTAGAATAGCAGTAAAACCTACTTCGTCAACACCTAAAGAGCAAATCACACTCAATTGGGAAACCAATGAGCAAGAAAATTTTTCAGTAAAAGGAAGACACGATTTATGTATAGCACTTAGAGTTCCTGTAGTTTTAGAAGCAGTGACAGCAATAGTACTTGCTGATTTAATGTTAATAGATCAAAAAATTCCAAGAATCATTAAAAAATAATATTTATGGAAAGCGAATATATATACCACGTAACTACTTTGAAAGAGTGGGAAGAAGCGAAAGCAAAAAATGAGTATACTCCTGTAAATTATCTCAAGGAAGGTTTTATACATTGTTCTATAGAAAAACAAGTGCCAGGTGTGTTGGATCGTTTTTATAAAAATCAAACAGGGTTAGTGAATCTAAAAATTGATAAGTCAAAAGTGCAAAGGCCTGTTTTATTTGAATTGGCGCATGATTTAGATGAATTATTCCCACATATTTATGGTGCTTTAAATATAGATAGCGTAGTGGAAGTTATTATACTACCCTAAAATTACCCTAAAGCCAATGGCTTTAGCTAAAGTATACTCTATGAATATTAAATTGCTGTTTTTATTTTTAGTATTCCCCCAACTCATTTTCTCTCAAAAAATTTATCCTACCAGTTTAACCACTATTAATTATTTGGATAGTGCGGCGGTTAGGAAGTATCATAAAAAAATCGATACACATCGCATTAAAATAGAATTAAATCACATTACAGGAATAGCAAGTTTTTATAGTCCCAAACTTGATGGAACATTGACGGCTACAGGGGAGATATTTAAAAACAATAAGTATACAGCAGCCTGTAATTTATACAAGTTGAATACATTGGTTCGTGTAACAAATATGAGAAATGGGCATAGTGTACTAGTAAGAATTAACGATCGAATGCACCCAGATATGTTAAGAATGGGTAGGGTGGTAGATTTAAGTTCAGTGGCTGCTAAAAAGCTGCATTTAAGTTCAAAAGGTATTGTGAAGGTTGCATTAGATGCCGTGGGTAATTCAAAAATCAACCCTAAAAAGCAGTAAATTATACAAGTATAAATCTTAATTTTACCTTTAATTAATCATCCATTAAGCATGAAAAAATTTATAATCACATTATTGGCATTTGCCTTTTATGTAAACGCGATGGCGCAAGATACACCAAGTATTAAAACGCCTTCTATTGCTTTTAAATTGGGCTTATTTAATTTTAAAAAAACTGCGAGTACCGACAAGGCAAGTGAAACAGCTTTACAAGGTGGCATACAATATTTTAAAGGAATCACTGAACATGTTGATTTTATGATGAATTTGGATTTTACAAGTTTGAAATATCCTTTTTATGCAGCCTCTAAAATTGGTATTGCAAAATCAAATGAAATGTATACTGCCTTAGATGCAAATGTTAATTATAAATTTTTGACAGATGAAAACAAGTTGGTGCCCTTTGTTACTGCTGGGTTGGGTGTAGCTTCTATTAAAAATTCATATTATACGGCTTATGCCCCTATAGGCCTGGGGTTACAAATTAAAGCTAGTCAAGGATCTTTTATTAATATTATAAGTACGTATAGAGCTGAAGTTTCAGCCCTCACTAAAACACATTATAATCATTCGATCAGTTACACTTTGCCTTTGAAATTAAGAGAGAAGAAGCCAGTGATGATACCTGATGCACCAGTAGTTTTAGATGGTGACAATGACGGTGTGAAAGGATCTGATGATGATTGCCCAAATTCATCTGGATTGGTTAAATACCACGGCTGTCCGGTACCTGATGCAGATGATGATGGGGTAAATGATGAAAATGATAAATGTCCAACACAAGCGGGCACTGTAAAATATAAAGGTTGTCCTATCCCAGATGCGGATAAAGATGGCATCAATGACGAAATGGATAAGTGCCCCGATAGAAGTGGTTTGTCAAGATATGGGGGGTGTCCTATTCCAGATACCGATAAAGATGGAGTGAATGATGAAGAAGATAAATGCCCTACTATAGCAGGTGTTTTTGGCAATCATGGCTGTGCCGATTTGCAACCAATGATTAATGAAATTGCATCTAATTTAAAGTTTGAGTCTGGTAAAGTAATGGTCACAAAAAAAGCTTATTTAGCATTAGATACTTTGGCTGTAATCATGCAAAACAATAGATCTATTACTTTGTCAATAACTGGGCATACCGACAATACTGGAACCTTTAAAATAAATGAAAAACTATCTTTACTAAGGGCAACGGCTGTAAGTAGTTATTTAGTGAAAAAAGGAGTTGATGCAAGCAGAATGACGCAAAAAGGTTTTGCAGATACTAAGCCAGTAGGAGATAATAAAACTATGAAGGGTAGATCGCAAAATAGAAGAGTAGATGTGGAAGTGATTTATTAATAAACAACCACTTCTCTTTCTAGTAGGATATTGAATTTAGATTGAACAGATTGAATAATTTCCTCTGAGAAATCATAAATTTCTTTACCTGTTGCATGATTATAATTAACAATCACTAAAGATTGTTTTTCGTAACAGCCTACATTTCCTTTTTGAAGACCTTTCCATCCGCATGTTTCAATAAGCCAACCTGCAGCAATTTTATAAAGTTCGTCAGAAATAGGGAAAGCAATTATTTTTGGGAATAAGGCAATCAAATTTTCAAACTCGGACTTGCTAATGGTGGGATTTTTAAAAAAGCTACCCGCGTTACCTATTTTTTTCGGGTCGGGTAATTTCTCGGTTCTAATTTGAATTACTGCATTAGAAATAGCTTCAACACTTGGTTGTTTATTATTTTTTTGGTGTAATACTTCTTTAATAGCACCATACTCGGTTCTAAAAATGGGTTGCTTTTGTAAAATAAACTGAACGGATGTAATTATATACCTATTTTTTTCATGCTTAAATAGACTTGATCTATAACCAAAAAGGCAATGGCTATTGGTAAGAGTAACAAAGCTAGACATAGTAGTATCGTAGGCAGTTACCGATTCAATACAATCCTTTGCTTCCACTCCATACGCTCCAATATTTTGAATAGGGGCAGCACCTACAGTTCCAGGAATGAGGCTTAAATTTTCTACGCCACCCCAACCTTTATGAACACAGTAACTTACAAAGTGATGCCAATTTTCGCCAGCCCCCACCGATAAAAATACTTCAGAGGCAGTTTCTTGCACTTTTTTAATACCCATTATTTCCATCTTTAATACAAGACCTTCGAAAGTTTTAGTAAAAAGCAAATTACTTCCTGCCCCTAGGATAAGATAGGGTAGTTTTTTTTCTTTTGCCCATTGAATATGGGTGGCAATGTCTTCTATGGACTGAATGGTATTAAAATACTGTGCTTTTTCGTTGCATCCAAAAGTATGCAGCGCTTGAAGAGATATATTTTCGGCTATTGGCATAGTATTAATTAGGGTCAATATCTATAATGATGTTTACCGATTTATAACGAGGGTGAACCTGCAGTAAACGAATATAATGCAACAATTGTTTTTTAGCAAGTTGTAATTGTTGTGGTTGCTTTGAAATCTTGATGGCCAGTTCCCAAATATATTTATTACGCACTCTATTTACAATGGGTTGTGCAGGGCCTAATACCGTTTTTTGAATTTCGGGTGTTAGGGAATGTAAGAAATGATTAGCAGCTTCTTCTGCAATATTATTTTCTTTGTGTTTGAAAAGCAAACTCATGAGTCGGCTAAAAGGGGGATAGGCAAAATGCTTTCTGTTTTGAATTTCAAAATTATAAAATCCAAAGTAATCATGTTGTTGTACCAATTGAACAATGGGGTGTTGTAATTGACTCACTTGAATAATGACAGTGCCATTGTCATTTTTCCTGCCTGCTCTTCCACTTACTTGCTCCATCATTTGAAAAGCACGTTCATTCACTCTGTAATGATTAAAGTTGAGTAAGCTATCTGCATCCACAATGCCTACTAAATCTACATTCTCAAAATCAAGTCCTTTTACAACCATTTGGGTGCCTACTAATATATCAATTTGTTTTTGTTCAAATTTTTGAATCAATTGATCATGCTCGTTTTTCCCTTTTACATTGTCTAAGTCCATTCTTGCCACAATTACACCAGGAAGTACTTGATTTAATTTTTCTTCAATTTGTTCGGTACCAAAACTTTTTTGTTTAAAATTTTGTTTGCCACAAGCTTTACAAGTATTTACAATGGGGTAGGAAGCGCCACAATAATGACAGGAAAGCAGGTTCTTGGCTTTATGGTACGTGAGCGTTACGTCACAATGTTCACAATGAGGTATCCATCCACAGGTTTCACAAATCAAATAGGGGGCATAGCCTCTTCTATTTTGAAATAAGATTACTTGTTTTTTATTGGCAATTGTTTTTGAAATGGAAGCCAATAGCTGAGGTGTTAATATAGCAGTACCTGCCGGTTGTTTTTTAGTATCAATTAATTCAATACGAGGTAGTGCTCCTGTGCTAAATCTTTCATCAAGATAAGTATAGCCAAATTTCTTGGACAGCGCATTAAAATAAGTTTCAACAGAAGGAGTCGCTGAACCTAAAACTACCTTTGCTTGTAATTGATTGGCATAGTAAATAGCGGTATCTCTTGCTTGGTATCTTGGCGCCGGCTCTTGTTGTTTGTAAGAGGGGTCATGTTCTTCGTCAATAACAATCAGCGAAAGGTTTTTATAGGGCAAGAAAAGCGCAGAACGAGCACCTAATACAATTTTAATTTCACCCGATTTTACTTTGTTCCAAATTTCAACTCTTTCATTGGGATTAAATTTAGAATGATAAATAGCAATAGATCCCCCAAAGTATTGTTTCAACCGTCTAATCATTTGAGCCGTAAGTGCAATTTCTGGAAGCATATATAATGCTTGCTTATTTTCTTGTATCACTTCGTTAATGAGCGCTACATAAATTTGTGTTTTTCCACTGCCTGTTATTCCATGTAATAAACCCACTGGATGGTTTAGTAGTTGAGTTTTTACGGAATCTAATGCAGCTTGTTGTTTTTGGGAAAGCGAATGCAGCGAACTATTGCCCTTATTTGCATCAGTGGCTAGGCGATCAATTTTTCTTTTTTCAGCTACTAGTATTCCTTTCTCAATTAATGCTTTTAGTTGAGCATGAGTAGCATTGGCTTTATCTAAAATAGATTTTTGCTGTACAAAACCTTCCGTTTTTTCGAAGTGTAAAAAAGCCAATAATAAATCTAATTGTTTAGGGGCTCTTGTCCATTCGTTGAGTAGCTTTTCTAAGGAGGCTTCGTTTTTATAAGAGGGGTGAAGTGTTAAAAATATTTCAACTTTGCTTGTATATTTATCCTTCATATTTTCTTGTACAAAACAAATACCTTTTTGTATAAGTTTATTAATAACAGGATATACCGATTTCTTATCAAGTAGTTTCTGAATCTCTAATAAGGTTAATGTTTTTTTAATTTCTAAGGCTTCTGAAATAATATATTCGGCATCACTTAAGTTTTTGATGTTTTGTATGTTATTATCATCTTGTTCCTGTAAATCATTTAACACAAATACACTTTCACTAGATATTTTTAAATGGCTAGGAATAGCTGCTTGCATGACTTCACCTTCGGTACACATATAATAAGCTGCCATCCATTCCCATAAAGCCAATTGATGTTCATAAACAATAGGCGCGTCATCTAAAATAGATAAAATGGGTTTGGGCGTAAAAGCATCGGGTGCTTTTTCGGTTATCTTTTTAACAATACCCGCGTATCTTTTATTGGCTCCTAACATTACTTCTACACGCATGCCTATAGCAATTTCTTCCTGCATCGATGCAGGAATCATCCATGTATAATTTTTAGGGAGCGCTAAGGGTATGATTATTTCTGCGTACATGATATAGGATTGCAAAAATACGCTATGAATTTGGATACTTTCTATATCTTCTCATTCCTTCTTCCATTTGTTTGAAAACACGGTCTTTTAATTCATCCATTTGATCTAAAGTATAATCGCTTACCTGTACTGTTTCTAAATAAATGACTCTGTGTTTTCCTGGGGTAAGTGAAAAAATACTACTAAAGTGCATTCTGTCAATGGAATCTACTAACAATACCGGCTGAATAGGTATATTCATTTCAATGGCCAATTTAAAGGCACCATTAAAAAAAGTTTTTAAGGGGTAGGCTTCTGTCATACTAAAAGTGCCTTCTGGGAATATAAAAATGGAAATATGTTTTTCTAGGGCAGCTTTTAAGTTTCGAAGGCTTTGTGCTCTTTTCTCGGGGTCGCTTCTGTCTACCATGACTACTGCATGGCGATATATTAATCCAAACAATGGAATTTTTGAAGACTCAAATTTAGCCAAGGGCCTGATAGGTTGATGTTTTAGTTGCACGATGGAAGGGATATCCATATAAGAATTATGATTTCCAACAAAAACATGTGGGCTGTTAAAATCGTGGGGGGCTTCAAAAATTTCGGAATGTCGTATGCCCATGAAAAAATATAAAATTTTACCCCAGTAGCGACATATTATATATACGTTATCGCTCAATTTGTCTTTTCCAAAGGGTAGTACCAAAAACATTGCAGTCACTGAAAGGATGGTAAGTGTTGCAAATAAAACAATGGCATAGAGGCAGTAAATAAGCTGTAGGACTTTAAGTATTATTTTCATGTGAGCACTAATATAATAAAAAAGGCCCGAAATTTCATTCGGGCCTTCACCTTGCTTTTATATTAACCAGAAAACACTTAGAAACTAAGCCTTTAGGGGATTTCTACCATATTTTTCATCATGCTGAGTGGCATCTAATCCTAATTCTTCATCTTCTTCTGTAACACGTAAAGGCATGATGATGCTTATCAATTTGAATATTAAATAAGATACTGTAAAGCTATATGCCACTACAATGAGCATTGCTTTTAATTGAGTGAAGAAAAAGGTGGGGTTGCCATAAAATAAACCGTCATTTCCACCTGCATTCACACCTTTAGAAGCAAATATTCCAGTCATTAACATGCCCACCATTCCGCCAATACCATGACAGGGGAATACATCTAATGTATCGTCCACTCTAGATAATTTAAATACATGACTAGCCACATTTGAAATAATGGCAGCAATCATTCCAATAAATATACTTTGAGGGATGCCTACAAAACCAGCAGCAGGGGTAATGGCTACTAAGCCAACTACAGCACCAATGCAAAATCCTAGTACAGAAGGTTTTCTTCCTTTCATCACATCAAAGAACATCCATGCTAAACCTGCTGCAGCAGCAGCTGTATTAGTTGTGGCGAAAGCATTGATGGCTAAGTTATTTGCACCTAATGCAGAACCTGCATTAAATCCAAACCAACCAAACCAAAGTAATCCAGTGCCTATTAATACATAAGGAATATTTGCTGGAGGAATTTCTTGTTGTTCTAATTTAGAACGACGTGATTTTAAAACAATGGCGCCCGCTAAGGCTGCACAACCTGCACTTATATGTACAACTGTTCCACCTGCAAAATCGAGGGCCCCCATTTTAAATAAAAATCCTTCTGGATGCCAAGACCAATGCGCTAATGGGGCATACACAAAAATGATAAACAATACAATGAATAAAATATATGATGTGAATTTGATACGTTCTGCAACAGCACCTACTACCAGGCCTGGAGTAATAATAGCAAACATTAATTGGAATAGCGCAAATAATAATAAAGGTATGGTCATTGCAGTACCACCTTGTAAAGAAGGGGCGCCATTTACAACCCCTTTAAAGAATAAATGCGTCATTGGATTGCCAATGATACCATGTAAGCTTTCGCCAAAACTTAAGCTATAACCAAAACTTACCCATATCACGGAGACGATACCAGCAGAGACAATACTTTTAATCATCGTAGAAATGATATTCTTGCGATGCACCATACCCCCATAAAAGAAGGCCAAGCCAGGAGTCATAATAAATACGAGTGCAGTTGCTACCAAGATCCAGGCAATATCGGCACCATTATAGGTAGTGGCATCTCCCTGAAAGCTAGGAAGTTGGGGTACGAATAAAGCGAGTATGGCTACCATTAATAAAACAATAAAGGGTGCGAATTTTTGTACAACTTGGTTTTTCATGAATTAATTGTTTGGTATTATAAAATAAATTAATGTAATTATTATTGCCTAAAAATACATAAATAATGTATAATTATAGATATAATATTAATATATAAATATTTATAATATAATGTGAAAAACATGAAAAATAGGCTAAATCCATAATGGTATTGGATTGTAGACAATATTAATGAATTAAAGAAAAAGATAACTGTGGAAAAAAAGTTGAATAATTATTGAATTTATCCCTGCTGAAAAAACAGGCTACTATCCTTAGATTCTAATAATGAGGATCCTGTTAGGAATATATCTACTTTACGGGCACACTCTCGGCCTTCGCTGATAGCCCATACAACTAATGATTGCCCTCTGCGCATATCACCAGCCGTAAATACTTTAGCAATATTTGTTTGATATTGTTGTTCTGTTGCTTTTACATTTCCTCTTTCATCCAATTCAACGCCTAACTCATCAATAATTCCGATGGGGTCTGGATGTAAGAAGCCCATTGCTAATAATGCAAGTTCGCATGGAATCTCACGCAGGCTGTCTGCTTTTTCAATAAATTTAGAAGGTCTGCCATCTGCACTATTACTCCATTCTAAATCTACAATTTGTAAGGCTTTCAAATTTCCTTTTTCGTCACCAATAAAGGCTTTGGTAGCAACTGCCCAAATTCTATCTGCACCTTCTTCATGTGAAGTAGTTGTTTTTAATAACATAGGGTAGGTAGGCCAAGGCATATAATCTGCTCTAGTTTCAGGAGGCTTTGGTAATAATTCAAATTGCGTAACCGATGTAGCTTTATGTCTATTCGAAGTGCCCACACAATCACTTCCTGTATCTCCACCTCCAATAACAACTACATTTTTGGAATTGGCTAGTAAGGGTTCTTCTTCTATGGCAATTTCGCTTACTCTTTTATTTTGTTGCTTTAAAAATTCCATTGCATAATGCACGCCTTTTAAATTTCTACCAGGAATAGTTAAATCTCTTGGAATAGTAGAACCTCCTGCTAAAACAACGGCATGGTAATCGCGCATAATATCGTTGACTCTTATATTCACCCCCACATAGGCATTGCAAATAAATTGAACACCCTCTTCTTCTAATAATGCAATACGTCGTTCAATAACTGTTTTTTCTAATTTGAAATCGGGGATACCAAAACGCAACAAGCCGCCTGGTTTTGGATCGCGCTCATACACTGTAACCTCATGGCCGGCATAGTTTAATTGAGCTGCAGTGGCCAAGCCTGCTGGGCCAGAGCCAATCACAGCTACTTTTTTACCAGACCTTACTTTTGGCTTACGCGGTTTTACAAATCCTTTTTCAAAGGCAATTTCAATAATATGTTTTTCTATTTCTTCAATGGTTACTGCGGGTTGATTGATACCTAATACACAAGCACTCTCACAGGGAGCCGGACAAATTCTTCCTGTAAACTCTGGAAAATTATTAGTAGAAATTAATATTTCATAAGCATCTTTCCATTCTTTGCGATACACTGCATCATTAAATTCGGGAATAATATTTCCTAAAGGACATCCATTATGACAAAAGGGTACACCGCAATTCATACAACGTGCCGATTGTTCATTTAATTTTTGCTCAGGCAATAAAGAAACAAACTCTTTATAATTCTTTTTTCGCTCCGTAACTGCAAGTTTCGAAGGGAGTTCTCTCGTAAATTCTTTAAATCCAGTTGGCTTGCCCATATGCTTAATTCAAAAAGTTGATGCTATTAATGTTTTATATTTTTAGTCTTGATTTGTTGTTTAGTTATTTTGCCGTAAGTAAAGCAGCTTTCTGTTTTTGTAAAGCTTTTTTATAATCGCTTGGAAAAACTTTAACCATATGATTCAATTGATGATCGAAGTCTGCTAAAATAAATTTAGCTACCGCACTTCCTGTTTTGTCAAAATGTGCTTGTATTAATTGATGTAACAGTATTGCATCTTCCTTATCAGGTTTTTCAAGTTCAACCATTTCCTTGTTACACAACACTTCAAAATTATTTTGAACGTCATAAACAAAAGCAATACCACCGCTCATGCCCGCTGCAAAATTTCTACCTGTATTCCCTAAAATGACTGCCACACCTCCTGTCATATATTCACAACCATGATCACCAATGCCTTCAACTACCACAGTAGCACCAGAATTTCGAACGGCAAATCTTTCACCAGCTTTGCCTCTAATAAAGGCCCTGCCACTTGTAGCGCCATATAGAGCAACGTTTCCAATAATAATATTTTCTTCAGGTATGAAACTTGCTTTTTTATCTGGATATACAATTAATTGCGCACCGCTTAATCCTTTGCCAAAATAATCATTAGCGTCCCCTTCTAATTCTAAAGTAACACCCTTCGTATTGAATGCGCCAAAACTTTGTCCTGCGGTTCCTTTAAAATTAAAGTGAATAGTATCTTCAGGTAAACCCGCTGCTTTATATACTTTAGTTATTTCATTAGAGACAATAGTGCCAGTAGTACGATCGGTGTTTTTGATAGCGAAAGCAGCCGTCATTTTTTGCTGCTTCTCAATGGCTGGTTTTGCTGCAGCCAATAATTTCCAATCCAATACATCATCCATTAAATGATCTTGTATTTCAGTTTGATATAACCCTACACCAGCAGCTGCAGGTTCTTTATACAACACATCACTCAAATCTACATTTTTATATTTCCAATGTGTGATATTTTCACGCATGGTTAAGGCGTCTACTTGACCCACCATTTCATTAATAGTACGGTAACCTAGTTCAGCCATTATTTCACGAAGTTCTTGTGTAATAAATTCAAAGAAGCGTACTACATGATCAGGATCTCCTTTAAAACGTTTGCGTAATTCGGGGTCTTGCGTTGCAACGCCCACTGGACAAGTATTCATATGACACTTACGCATCATAATACAACCTTCTACAATTAATGCTGCAGTAGCAACGCCCCATTCTTCTGCCCCTAATAAAGTTGCAATGGCAATATCGCGACCTGTTTTCATTTGACCATCTGCTTGCACGACTACACGACTACGTAATTTATTTTTAACCAAGGTTTGATGTGTCTCGGCCAATCCTAATTCCCATGGCAAGCCAGCGTGTTTGATAGAACTTAAAGGAGAAGCACCTGTGCCGCCATCAAAGCCAGCAATTAATACTACATCTGCTTTTGCTTTGGTAACGCCTGCGGCGATAGTACCCACACCTGCTTTAGAAACTAATTTTACATTAATTCTTGCAGCGCGGTTCGCATTTTTTAAATCAAAAATAAGTTGTGATAAATCTTCAATAGAATAGATATCATGATGAGGTGGGGGAGAAATTAATCCAACGCCTGGAGTAGCATGTCTTGTTTTTCCAATCCAGTCATCCACTTTATCGCCAGGTAATTGACCCCCTTCGCCAGGCTTTGCACCTTGCGCCATTTTTATTTGTAATTCATCTGCTTCAGATAAATAATAACTAGTTACACCAAATCTTGCACTCGCTACTTGTTTAATAGCGCTACGCATAGAATCACCATTGGGTAATTTCTCATAACGTATTTCATCTTCACCACCCTCACCTGTATTGCTTTTGCCCCCTAAGCGGTTCATCGCAATGGCCAAAGTGGTGTGTGCTTCCCATGAAATAGATCCAAAGGACATAGCACCAGTAGCAAAGCGTCTGTAAATTGCACTTGCTGGTTCTACTTCATCAATAGCTATAGATGGACGCGTTGGTTTAAATATAAATAAGCTTCTTAAGGTGCAAGCTTTTTCTGTTTGGTCATTAACTAGCTTTGAATATTTTTTAAAACTAGGGTAATCATTCATTTTAGTGGAGTGCTGTAATAAATGTATCGTTTGCGGATTGAACAAATGAAATTCACCTCGACGTTTCCATTGATACACGCCTCCTTCTGTTAAACGATCAACAGGAGAAGATTTTTTAGCAAAGGCCAATTCATGCTTCGCTAAAATTTCTTTTGCAATTTCATCTAAACCCATTCCATCAATACGAGAAGTGGCTCCTGTAAAATGACGATTAACCACTTCTTTATTAATACCAATAATTTCAAATATTTGTGCGCCTTGATAAGATTGCAAAGTAGAAATACCCATTTTTGAAAACACTTTATACAATCCTTCGTTCACTGCTTTAATATAATTCTTCTTTAATTTTTCTGCTTCGTAATCTGATTTGATTTTTTCATGCAATTTCATATCACGAATAGTAGACAAAGCCATATACGGGTTGATGGCGGTAGCGCCAAATCCAATTAAACAGGCGTAATGGTGAACTTCCCAAACATCACCTGCTTCTACGATAATACCCACTTTACCTCTTAAGCCTTTTCTAATTAAATGATGATGCACACTTGAGCAAGCAAGTAATGTGGGAATAGCCGCATGCTCAGAATCGATAGAGCGGTCTGTTAATACTATCACTTCAAATCCGTCTTCTACGGCATCCACTGCATAACGACATAAACGATCTAATCCTTTTTTCAAAGAACCTTCTTTGCCATCTGCTCTAAAATAACATTGTAAAGTTTTGGCTTGAAACACACCCGTATCAATACTTCTAATTTTTTCTAATTCGTGATTGTTTAAGATAGGATGTTTTAACGCAACACAATGGCTCGCCATAGGATCTTCCGTTAATAAGTTTCCTTGGCTACCTACAAATGTAGCTAAGGACATGACCATTCTTTCTCTAATAGGGTCAATAGGAGGATTGGTTACTTGCGCAAATAATTGCTTAAAGTAGCTAGTGATATGTTGAGGTTGGTCACTTAAAACAGCAAGAGGCGTGTCGGTTCCCATAGAGCCAATGGGTTCTTTACCATCTAAGGCCATGGGGGTAATGATGTTTTCTAAATCTTCTTTGGTATAGCCAAATGCTTTTTGGTATTTAAAAATTTGATCGTGTTCTAGATGCGTAAATTGAATTCTTGGTTCTGGTAATTCCTCTAATCTAATTTTATATTTATTCAGCCAGTCGCCATAAGGTTGTTGCGCACAAATGGTTTGTTTTAAATCGGTATCGCTAATAATTTTACCCGCTTCCATATCCACCACAAACATTTTACCTGGTTGTAATCTACCTTTTTCAATAATAGTGGAAGGGTCTATAGGTAAAGCACCTGTTTCAGAAGCCATAATCACTCTATCATCATTAGTGACGCAATAACGAGAAGGCCTTAATCCATTTCTATCAAGTGTTGCACCAATTATTTTTCCATCTGTAAAAGAAATAGAAGCAGGACCATCCCATGGTTCCATAAAGGCAGCATGAAATTCATAAAATGCTTTTTTAATGGGGTCCATTAAATCATTGCCATCCCAAGCTTCTGGTATAAGCATCATCATTACATGTGGTAAGGAGCGTCCAGATAAGGTTAATAGTTCAATGACGTTATCTAAGCAAGCAGAATCGGATTGACCAGCAGATACTACTGGCAAAATCATATCAATTTCTTCTTTAGAAAAATAAGGGGAGAAAAAACTAGACTCGTTAGATCTTAGCCAGTTTAAATTGCCTTGTAAAGTATTGATTTCTCCATTGTGCGCGATATAGCGGAAGGGCTGTGCCAATTTCCAAGAAGGAAAAGTATTTGTTGCGAAACGAGAATGCACTAAACCAAATGCAGATACAACACGTTTATCACTTAGGTCGGGGAAATATTCTCTTACTTGATGACTTGTTAGTTGTCCTTTGTATACAATGACTCTTTGAGATAAAGAAGTCATATAAAAACCAATAACTTCTTTTTTAATGGAGTTATTAATAGTGTGAGAAGCGTAATTTTTTAAGATAAATAATTTACGTTCAAAATCTTCAGGGTTGGCGATATGGTCGGGCTTTCTTACAAATACTTGTTCCATAGAAGGTTCAACAGATAAAGCGGTTGGGCCTATGGAGTCTTTAATTACCGGAACTTTTCTATACCCTATAATTTCAATACCTAATTTTTCTGCAGCGCGTGCAAAAATTTCTTTACACTCGGTTACAATTGCTTTATCGGCAGGAAAAAATATAAATCCAACACCATATTCGTTTAAATCTGGAAGGTGAATGCCTTGATGTAATAATTCATCAAAGAAAAATTCATGTGGAATTTGAATCATGATACCAGCACCATCTCCAGTGTTAATCTCACAACCACATGCACCACGGTGTTCCATGTTTTCTAAAATAGTCAAACCATCGATTACATTCTGATGCGATTTTACGCCTTTGATATTAGCAACAAATCCAATACCACATGCGTCGTGTTCATAAGCAGGGTCGTACAACCCTAAGTGTTCTTTATTCGTCATTTACAACCAGTTATTTATAGGAAAATTCCGTTAGGTAAGCGATTCGTGGAAAATTACGAAATAATGACGATTTTTTATAGCAGAATCGCAATAAATTTACTAACCATTTGATATTATTCAACTATTGATTAAAATGTTTGAAAAGTATCAAATAACGAACGTTCGCAAATTATTTTTTTGAATGAAATCAAATTACATCCATTCTGTATGCATTGCCTATTGATGGAGATTGAATAGGCATTCCTTTAGGGAAAATGCCAAATAGAGAACTGCCAGAGCCACTCATGCTTGCATAGATAGCACCCTGTTCGTATAAATTATTTTTGATATTTTCTAATAGGGGATGTGCATGGAAAACAGGCTTTTCAAAATCGTTTAGTAAATTTTTTTTCCAAGTTTCAATGGGTTCTTTTATAATGGCTGAAATAGACTTTTCTTTTTTACAAGGAGTTAGTTGTTGAAAAGCCCATGGGGTAGCAATATGAATTCCAGGGTGAACTAATGCAATAGTATAGTTACTCAAATTAATGGGTATAGGGTTTAAAATTTCACCTCTTCCTGTTGCGTGACAGGCTTCGTTGAAAATAAAAAAGGGGCAATCGCTTCCAAGAGTTGCTGCATATTGAAGTAGTTGTACTTTAGTTAGCTTTAATTCAAATAATGTATTTAATAAGGTAAGCACAGATACGCCATCGCTGGAGCCTCCCCCTAGCCCAGCACCCATGGGAATATTTTTATGCAAATGAATGGAAACGGGAGGCAATTTCGGAAAATCGGCTTTTATTAAATCGTAAGCCTTAACGCATAAATTATGGGTGGCTTCGCCAGGTATGGAAATGCCAGAATGTGAAAAGCTTACTTCACTAGAGGCTTTGCTAGTAATGGTTGTAGCTGCTTGCTGAATATTATTTGTAGTAGCGGAGGGGACAATTTCAACAATATCATGTAAGGCCACTGGATAAAAGACCGTCTCCAATTCATGAAATCCATCTGATCTTTTTGCTAAGATAGATAAGCCCAAATTAATTTTGCAAGGAGGGAATTGAATCATTTGTTATGATTTCTTTTGCGCATTTTTTTTATTGATTTCATCACGAATATCAATAGCGCGGATATAGTCTTCTTGTTCTAAAACTTCTTGTAGTAATTTATTTAATTCTTCTAAAGACATGCTCGTTAAATCATTGGCAACAGGGTCGGCTGTAATAGAAGTAGGAGTAATTGTTTTTTCTGCATTTTCATTGGCTAAACCCGCTTGTTCCAAAATATTTGCGTACACATAAATTGGACAACCAAAGCGAACGGCTAAAGCAAGTGCATCACTTGTTCTACTATCAATTTCAATAGTGTCATTCGCCGTAAAGCAAACAAGTTTAGAATAAAAAATACCTTCTTGTAAATCACATATATATACCTCTTGCAATTGAATATCAAAAGCAGTCATAAAATTCTTCATTAAATCATGCGTCAATGGACGAGAAGGGTGCATGTTTTCAAGGGCAACAGCAATAGCTTGTGCTTCAAATCCACCAATCACAATAGGTAGTCGACGCAAGCCATTTACTTCCCCTAAAATAACTGCATAGGAGTTAGACTGGGTGATGCTATGTGACAAAGCCACTATTTCGAGTTCAATTTTTTGCATAGTTTGTATTGCTGTTCAAAGTTAATTAAAAAAACAAATCTTTTAAAGCCTATTTTTAGTAGAAGTATTAAATTGTGTATAATAAAAAGTACCTATGAAACCAATCCTTTTGTCCGAAATTAAGCCTGTTACTTTATGTGCTGGCTTTGAATCTAAATTAATTCATAGTCAATCCATGACTTGGTCTTTTGTACATTCAAAAGCGGGGTTCACTTTACCTGCGCACCAACATGTGCATGAGCAAGTAACACATATTTTGAAGGGAGATTTTGAATTAACAGTAGCGGGTATTCCACATTTATTGTCCGCAGGATCTGTTTTTATTATTCCTTCTAATACGGTGCATAGTGGTAAAAGCATTACCGATTGTGAAATAGTAGACGTGTTTAATCCAGTGAGAGAGGATTATGCAAAACTAAGCGCATAGTGCCAGTGCAATTTTTAAATCATTATAAAAAAGTAGTATGAATAGTTTGCAAAATAGAGTGGCATTGGTGGGAGGAGCCTCACAAGGTTTAGGGGCTGCTTGTGCACATGCATTGGCAGAAGCTGGTGCTACTGTCATTGTATATGCAAGAACAGAAGAAAAGTTAAAAAATATTATAAAATCTTTACCAACTCAATACCATCAAGAACATAGTTATGTATTAATTGACACCAATAATTTAGCAGCATCCAAAAAAACAATCATTCAATTGCTTGAAAAAGTAAAAACAATTCATCTGGTTATCAATAATACAGGAGGGCCAGCTGCTGGTTTAATGTATGAGACAAGTATAGAAGCATTGCAAGTTTCTTTTGATGCTCATTTATTACATGCACATCAATTGGTACAGCTTTTATTACCTGGTATGCGAGAGGCGAATTTTGGAAGAATAATAAATCTACTTTCTATTTCTGTCAAAGAGCCCATCGATGATTTGGGTGTTTCTAATACCATTCGAGCGGGTGTAGCCAATTGGGCGAAAACCTTATCAAGAGAATTAGGCCAGTGGGGGATCACCGTTAATAATGTGTTGACTGGATTTACTAAAACAGAAAGACTAGATTATTTATTTAAGAATAGAGCAGAAAAAGCAGGCGTTAGTAAAGAAGAAATTTTAAAAAATATTGAAAATAGTATACCTGTAAAAAGATTAGGGGAGCCAGCTGAAATTGCTGCTGCAGTTTGCTTTTTATGTAGCGATGCGGCAGGTTTTATCAATGGTATTAATTTACCCATAGATGGGGGTCAAGCTAGATCACTTTAATTTTTTAAAAAACTAATTAGCTGCTTTCGATTTTAAAACGGCTGCAGTTAATGCGGGAACTACTTCAAAAGCATCTCCAATAATACCGTAATCGGCTGCTTTAAAAAAGGGAGCTTCCGGATCTTTATTAATTACTACAATTGTCTTGCTTCTGTTTACCCCAGCTAAATGCTGAATGGCGCCCGAAATTCCAATGGCAATATATAAGTTAGGGGCAATTTGAATGCCCGTTTGACCTACGTGTTCATGGTGTGGTCTCCAATCTGAATCTGAAACTGGACGGCTACAAGCAGTGGCAGCGCCTAAGGCTTTTGCAAGGTCTAATAAGATGCCCCAATTTTCTGGGCCTTTTAATCCGCGTCCACCACTCACGACCAAGTTGGCTTCAGTTAAAGGAATCTCGCCTTCCACTTTTTCTACTTTAGTAATTTTTATAGATGGGGCAGGGACTGGCATATTTATTTCTTCTACGATAGCAGTGTTATCATAAGCGACTACGCCAAAACTATTTTGATTGATGGCAATTACTTTAAGGGGTGTTTCTATTTGAATGGATGCAAATGCTTTGCCTGAAAAAACAGTTTTAGTAACTACAAATCCGTTTTGTGTATCAGGTAAACTTGAAGCGCCTGTTACAATACCGGCTTCTAATTTTACTGCAACAGCAGGAGCGATGGCTTTACCATTTATATTATGTGCAAAAACAACTACTGTTGCCAGTAAGCTTTTAGCGGCTGCTGCAATAACGGTTGAATGTACTTTTGCATCAAAAGAATGTAAGCTTTCGTTTTTTTGTTGGTACACTTTAGTAGCGCCTTGCTTTCCTAGGTTTGCTAAATTGTCATTGACAGTTCCTAATACTAAAGCAGCAGCTTCACAACCAAGTTGTTTTGCAATGGCAGCTCCATAGGACATTGCTTCTAAGGAAGATTTTTTAATTTGTTGATCTGCTTGATCTATATATACTAATACCATAAAATATTTTTAAAAATTCGTTTATTAAATAACTTTTGCTTCTTCTTTTAATAACCTTACTAATTCGTCCATATTGTCGGGAGCTACTAATTTGACGCCAGATTTGGCAACAGGCATATCAAATTTCTTAATGCTAGTGGTAGCAATAGCATCAATAGGAGCCACCACTTTTAAAGGTTTTGTACGAGCAGCCATAATGCCCCTCATGTTAGGTATTCTTTGTTCGGCCATACCTTTTTGACAACTTATTACCAATGGTAAATTTACTTCGCAGGTTTCTTCCCCACCTTCAATTTCTCTTTTAACTGTTGCAGTATTACCAACACAATCAAAATGATTTGCTAAAGACACAAAAGAATAATCTAAAATAGCAGATAACATAGAACCGATAGAGGAGCTATTGTAATCAATGGTTTCTTTTCCGGTAAAAATTAAATCATAAGCGCCTTCTTTTGCCACTGCAGCAATTTGTTTGGCAATAAAAAAAGAATCGTTATTACTACTATCTACTCTAATGGCTTCGTCGCCACCTAACGCCAATGCTTTTCTAATAATTGGTTCTGTATCTGCTCCACCTACAGTTATTAAATGAATAAGGGTGTTGGGGTCTTTTTCTTTTAACTCAATGGCTCTTACTAAAGAATACCATTCGTCATAAGGGTTGATAATCCACTGCACTCCATTTTCATCGAACTTTGTATTACCTTCGGTGAAGGCAATTTTAGCAGTCGTATCGGGTGTTTTACTAATACAAACTAAGATTTTCATGATCACTAATTTTGATAATTTGTTAGTTGTCTATGCAACTAATGCAAATATAAGCCAAGATGCAACGAATAGAAAGAATAATTGAATTTTTAAATCAACAACCAAAGGATAACTTTTTAAGACATGCTTTGGCGATGGAATATGTAAAATTAGGGGAGGAGCAGAAGGCCCAGGATTTGCTGTTAGCAGTACTTACAGATTCTCCCGATTACATTGGATCCTACTACCATTTTGCCAAATCTCTTGAAAGAATGGGGCAAAAAGAGCAGGCCATTGAATGGTATGAAAAAGGAATGGCGGCCGCTAAACAAGCAAAGGACAATCATGCCTATAATGAATTGCAAGGGGCTTACGAAGACTTGGTCTATTAGGCCACTTACTGTAATCTTTGAGAAATTTTATCATCAATCATTTGAAAAAAATCTTCAGGCTTAAAGGTTCTCCAAGCGCTCACTTCCATCAATTCTATATATCGGTTTAATTTTCGGAGTAAAAAATCGTGTTGAGCCCCTTGGTGAAAATTAATCATCACAGCCCAGCCATCTTCTTCCGATAATTCATCATATAATTCTTCGTAATAATCTTTATCTCCACTATGAAAATTAAAAACGCTTTCTGCGATTAAAATAAATTTGAAAATACCTTCTTCCATTAGTTTGTCCAGCACTTCTCTTTTAAATTCCATGATATCATTTTCAATGGCATCATTCCATTCTCCTATCATTTCAATGATGGCAAACTTTGCATCATAATCAACAAAAAGTATTTTCAAGTACAAAGTTTTGCTACCAAATTCATCCCATTGAGGATGGATATAATAATTATATACTGTTTGTGAAAATTCAAACTCACTGTACTTGCGACCAAAAAAAATAGATTTTGGATCTTCTTCTGCCATATACAAATGGCGCCAATGATAGTGTGGTTCTATATCATGCATAAACTTGCCAAACTAAAAGGATAAAACTATTTATTATTTTGATGAAATGTAATAAGTCCTGGCATAGGAGATTTAACGATAGTGCCTAATTCAATTTCATAACTTAAGGCCAATTGTTTGATGATGTCTTTAAAACCATAAGCAACACTTCCCACAAAATGAATAGGGTATAGCCAGGCTTCATTCATTTTATTAATATGCGCATAAAAAAAATCGTTTAATCCATCTTCAATTATATTTTCAATCATATAGTGGCCTCTATTTTCTACTAAGAATTGGGTAAAATTGGCGAGATAGCGATTGGGAGCAGGTTCTTTATAGACGCTATTTAAAATAGCATCTTTGCTAAGGGTGTATTTTTTTTCAAACCTAGACATAAGATCCTCGTCAAATGTTTTGTACAAATAATATTGAATTACTTTTTTGCCCAAATAAGATCCACTTCCTTCATCACCTAATACATAACCCAAGCCTGGGCTGTTTTTGGTAATTTTTTTTCCGTTATAAAAACCAGTATTTGAACCAGTGCCTACAATACAGGCCACTCCTTTTGTGTGTTGGCAGGTAGCTCTTGCAGCAGCTACTAAATCGGTTTGAATATCAAAAGTGGCCTTGGTAAATACCAATTTAAGTGCTTTTTTTAAGGGGGCTACGTTGTCGGGATTGCTTAAACCTGTTCCATAAAAGTAAACAGCATCAATTGTATCAAGCTTTACTTTGTTCTTAAATGTTTTTTCAACCAATGCTTGTATTTGAGAGGCACTTAAAAAGTAAGGGCTTATACCAAGGCTTGAAAGGGAAGTTTTCTTATTGGATTGTACAATGGTCCACTGACATTTAGTAGCGCCACTATCGGCTATAATATAATTCTTTATCATATGGGATACTCTTGTGTGTGAAAATAGCCTTTTTAGTGTAATTTTAGCCCGAATAAAATGAGCATGCAAGAAAAAAATAATTCGAATTGGTCTACCCCGCTTTTTTATGCCTTTTTGGTAATCATGGGGGTTGTAATTGGGGTATTTATTAAAGGGGAAATTCCTTTAGGTAATATAAAGTGGCATAAGCAAGATCCTATGCAAGAAATGTTACAACTGATACAATCTAAATATGTAGACTCGGTTGATGGAGATAGTGCCAGCACACATTTAGCTAATTTTTATTTAGCACAATTAGACCCGCATTCTGTTTATATACCTCCTTCGGATCTAGTAGAAGTGAATGAGCAATTGATGCCCAATTTTAAAGGTATTGGCATTGAATTTCAACAGTTCAGAGATAGTGTATTTGTTGGGTATGTCATAAAAGGGAGTCCTGCAGAAAAAGCAGGCTTGCAAATTGGAGATATATTATTAAAAGCAGATGACACTATACAATTGTCAGGAAAAAAATGGGAAGCAGATGATATAAGAAAAAAAATAAAAGGGCCTTCTAATACAAGTGTTAAATTATTAATAGCAAGAGCGGGTAAAACAATCACGGTAATAGTACCAAGAGATAACGTACCTGTTTCTTCCGTAGACGCTTCTTATTTCATTAAGCCAGATTTGGGGTATATTAGAATTAACAAATTTGCGGATAGAACCTATGAAGCTTTTATGCAAGCATTAGATCCCTTGGTGCAAAAAGGGATGAAATCATTGGTGTTAGATTTAAGAGGTAATGGAGGGGGCTTACTTTCTGAAGCAGTAGCTATTGCAGACGAATTATTAAGTGGCAATAAATTAATTGTATATACACAAGGCGTTCATTCCCCAAGGGTAGATTATTTCAGTAAAAGAGAAGGACTTTTTGAGCAGGGATCTTTAACCATACTGATGGATGAAACTTCTGCCTCTGCAAGTGAAGTATTGGCGGGAGCACTTCAAGATTGGGATAGGGCTACTATTGTTGGACAGCGTTCATTTGGAAAAGGATTAGTGCAGCAGCAATTTAATTTGTCCAATGGCGGGGCCATGCGATTAACCACTGCCAAATATTATACACCATTAGGAAGAAATATTCAACGTCCCTATGCCAATGGAAAGCAAACCTACGAATCTGACTTTGTCATGAGGATGCATGAAGATGCAATGGGATTACAGGATTCAAGTTTTAAAGGGCAGGCTTTTAAGACACCAAAAGGTAAAGTAGTCTATGGTGGCGGTGGTATTTATCCAGACAAATGGGTGACAGGAAGAAATGAATTTGTAGATAGTAATTTTTCAGTGTTATGGAATCAAAGTTTATTGAATGATTTTGTATTTCATTGGTATGTAAAAAATAAGACAGCAATGATTGCTATTAAATCACCTGCTGATTTTATACAGCAATATCAAAAATTTGACTACTGGGTAGCTTTGAATCAATTTGCGAATAGTGAGCAAAGAAAAAAATTACAATCGATTGAAAAAAATAAGTCATTAGTACAGCGACAAATAATGGCATTAGTAGCCAGAATTCAATGGTATAAGCAAGGTTATTATGAAGTAGAGAATGGTTTGAATCCATTATTTTCGACCATGCTACCTTAAACTTCTTTATAGAATATGACTTTTATCATATTTTACACTGACTACCCTCATTAAGGGGCTACACATATTTAAGCATTTTTGTCAGACTTAATTATGCTTACATCTTGTTATCATTGTGGTGCCGATTGTATTGAAACTATTCAAGAAGAAGATAAATGCTTCTGTTGCGATGGTTGTAAAATGGTATTTAAGCTATTGGACGAAAATGGCTTATGCCAATATTATGATTTGTCTGAAATGCCTGGCATGACCGCAAAAGGGCATTTTGTTAATGAAAAGTATAATTATTTAGACAATGCGGCCATTCAAGAACAGCTTATTCAATTTAAATTAGGGGATCAGGCACATGTTGTATTTTATTTGCCACAAATACATTGTGTCAGTTGTGTTTGGTTATTAGAGAATTTACATAAAATAAATCCAGGAATCATTCAGTCTCAAACCCATTTTGAGAAAAAGGAAATTAAAATCGTATTCAATCCTGCTGTTATATCATTAAAACAAGTAGTACAATTACTAGCATTTGTGGGATATGAGCCTGTGATACATTTAGGAGGCAATGATTGGTTAAAGAAAAAGAAAGTCAATAAAAAGCAATTATACAAAATTGGTGTGGCAGGTTTTTGTTTTAGCAATATCATGATGTTAAGTTTTCCTGAGTATTTATCGAATAATGCATTAGAACTAGGTTCATTACGACATTTTTTTGTATACATTAATTTGCTTTTATCCTTGCCCGTTTTGTTTTTCAGTGCGAATGGATTTTTTATTTCAGCTTATACGGGGCTAAGGCAGAAATGGCTGAATATTGATGCGCCTATTGCACTTGCTATTACAGTTACTTTTACAAGAAGCGTTTATGAGATTCTATCTCAAACAGGTGCGGGTTATTTAGATAGCATGAGTGGGATTGTTTTTTTTATGTTAATTGGAAGGTGGTTTCAGGACAAGTCTTATGATTCCTTCGCATTCGATCGAGACTACAATTCTTTTTTCCCATTAGGTGTTACCGTAATTGAAGATAATAAAGAAGTCAATAAGCCTTTGGCTGCCTTAGTAAAATTGGAAATTGTTTTAATAAGGTCGGATGAAATGATTCCAGCAGACGCTATATTATTAACTGAGGGTGCTTTAATTGATTATAGTTTTGTAACAGGAGAAAATGCCCCTATTGCAGTGGCAGTGGGGCAAATGGTTTATGCCGGAGGTATTCAAAAGGGCAGGGCCATACAATTAGAAGTTGTAAAACCTGTGGGACAAAGTTATATAACTGAATTATGGAATAGTCCGGTGTTGAAGGCGGAGAAAAATACAGAGCAATCTTTTGTGCATCCATGGAGTCAATATTTCACCATCGTTTTATTTGCAATTGCAATAGCTAGTGGTGTTTATTGGAGTATTTATGATACGCATAAAATATTGCCAGCCGTAACGGCTGTTTTAATTGTTGCTTGCCCTTGTTCGTTATTGTTAACAGTAACTTTTACCTATGGCAATGTAATAAGATGGTTAGGTAGAGGGAAATTATATTGTAAAAATGCGGCAGTCATTGAAGCTATACATAAAATTGATACCATAGTTTTTGACAAAACCGGCACTTTAACCAATCACGAGGATACGCATTTGGAATACATGGGGGTAGTATTAAGTGAAAAAGAAATGATTGCTGTAAAATCGGTTACAAGGGAGTCTTTACATCCATTAAGTAAAATGGTTACTCAATTTTTATTGTTAGAAGTAGCAGATATAACAAGTTTTCAAAAAATTGAAAATTTTATTGGCAAAGGAACGAAGGCAATTTGTAATGAATATGAAATTCTAGTGGGGTCGATTGCCTTCTTGCAATCAAATGGTATTAAGGTAAATACAACATACGAAGGTTCTGTTGTATGTCTAGCCATCAACGGCATATTTAAAGGGGTATTTAAGATTAATCATACTTATAGGGAAGGTATTGCACTAATGATTACGCGCTTTAAATGTAGGGGCTATCATTTGCACTTATTAAGTGGTGATCATCCTACTGAAAAAGAAAATTTAGTCAAAATATTAGGTACAGATATTCCTATTTTATTTGAACAAAATCCTGTAGATAAGTTACAATATATTGAACGTTTGCAACAGCAGGGGCATCGGGTCATGATGGTGGGGGATGGTTTAAATGATGCAGGGGCCTTGAAAAAAAGTAATGTAGGAATTGCCGTTACCGATCAAACCCATTTATTTACTCCTGCAAGTGATGCTATTTTAGAAGGAAGTGAAATAAAATCGTTGCATGAATTAGTTTTTTATGCAAAAAAAGCTAAGCTAATTATTGTGACAATTTTTATTTTATCCATTATCTATAATATTATTGGGATGTATTTTGCAACAAGTGCAAGACTATCTCCTATGGTAGCGGCCATCTTAATGCCCATCAGTTCTATTAGTATTGTAGCCCTTTCTGCGCTGCTCTCTTATGCCTATTCTTTAAAAATGAGCCCCAAAAACTGATATATATCAGTTTCTAATTTGACCTAAGTCATTAGGTAGATTCAGCTTTCCCAATAGATTTGTTTCAAATATGTTCTAATGGGAGTGATAGTATTATTAATCATAGTAAGCGTTTTTGTGGCCGGTGGTTTTTTACTGGCTTTTTTATGGTCTGTAAAAACAGGACAAATGGATGACGACTATACACCTTCTGTTAGAATTTTATTTGATCAAAATTTTGACAATGATAAAAATGAAGAAAAGAAAAAACTAAAAATTTCCAATAAAATAATATAAAAATAACTAACCATTTAAATTAACCTTATGCAAGTAGAAAGTTTTCAGTATGACAATAAAACGGTAAGGAATTTTGCCATTGCCACTATCATTTGGGGGGTTGTCGGAATGACGGTAGGATTATGGGTAGCCTTACAGTTGGTTTTTCCCACTGTATTAAACTTACAGCCCTATTTTAATTTTGGTCGTATAAGACCATTGCATACCAATGCAGTAATTTTTGCATTTGTGGGTAATGCGATGTTTATGGGCGTGTATTATTCATTACAACGATTGTTAAAAGCAAGAATGTTTAGTGATGCCTTGAGTAAAATACATTTCTGGGGTTGGCAATTGATCATTGTAGCTGCTGCCATTACATTGCCATTAGGAATTTCAACTGCTAAAGAATATGCCGAATTAGAATGGCCCATCGATATAGCGATTACTTTAATTTGGGTTGTTTTTGGTTTTAATATGTTTGCTACCATTATTAAAAGAAGAGAGCGTCATTTATATGTAGCTGTATGGTTTTACATTGCCACATTTGTTACAGTAGCCGTTTTACATTTAGTAAATTCTTTTGAATTACCAGTTACTTTATTTAAAAGTTATAGTTGGTATGCTGGGGTACAAGATGCCTTGGTGCAATGGTGGTATGGTCATAATGCGGTGGCCTTTTTCTTAACCACCCCATTTTTAGGTTTAATGTATTACTTCTTGCCAAAAGCAGCGAACAGGCCTGTATTCTCTTATAAATTATCAATTATACATTTTTGGGCCTTGATCTTTTTATATATCTGGGCGGGCCCGCACCATTTGTTGTATACTGCTTTACCTAATTGGGCACAAAGTTTAGGTATTGTTTTTAGTTTCATGCTAATTTTTCCAAGTTGGGGTGGAATGATTAATGGTTTATTAACCTTGCGTGGTGCCTGGGATAAAGTGAGAGAAGATGTCATATTGAAGTTTATGGTGGTGGCTGTAACCGCTTATGGTATGTCCACATTTGAAGGGCCAATGTTATCTTTAAAGAGTATTAATGCAGTTGCGCATTTTTCAGATTGGATTATTGCGCATGTTCACATAGGTGGATTAGGATGGAACGGGATGCTAACTTTTGGAATTATCTATTGGTTGTTACCAAGAATTTACAAAACTGAATTGTATTCTAAAAAATTAGCAAACATACATTTTTGGTTAGCCACTTTAGGAATTCTATTCTATGCAATACCTATGTATTGGGCAGGATGGCAACAAGTTTCTATGTGGAAACAATTTACACCAAGTGGTCAATTGAAGTACCAATTTTTAGAAACTGTTACTTATATGGCTCCTTTTTATGCCATGAGGGCCATTGGAGGTATTTTGTATTTAACAGGTGCCATTATTGGAATGGTGAATTTCTTTAAAACAATGGGTCAAGGCACTTTGCAAGCTAACGAAGATGCGCAAGCACCTGCTTTAGAAAAAGCCTATACAAAACATAGTGGCGAACATTGGCATCGTTGGATTGAACGTAAGCCAACACCATTCTTATTATTGTCATTAGTAGTAATATTAATTGGAGGATTAGTTGAATTAGTACCCACTTTTTTAGTAAAATCAAATATTCCAACTATTTCAAGTGTGAAACCTTATACACCATTAGAGTTGCAAGGAAGAGACATTTATACAAGAGAAGGTTGTTATACTTGTCACTCTCAAATGATACGTCCTTTTAGAAGTGAGACAGAACGTTATGGTGAGTATAGCAAAGCGGGAGAGTTTGTATATGATCATCCATTCCAATGGGGAAGTAAACGTACTGGTCCAGATTTAGCTAGAGAAGGATCGGGTAATTTGAAAAAATCAAATACCTGGCATTACAATCACTTAGAAGAACCTAATTCTATTTCAACTGGTTCGGTGATGCCTTCTTATTCTTTCTTGATTGACCATAATTTAGATACGACTACCACTCCATTAAAAATAAATGCGATGCGCACATTAGGGGTGCCTTATGCAGCAGATTATGCCAATAAGGCCAACCAGGATTTAATGATTCAAGCGAAAGGCATTGCAGATGATTTGCAAAAGGATGGAATTAAGGTAGCGCCTAATAAAGAAATAATTGCATTGATAGCTTATTTACAAAGATTAGGAACAGACATCAGTAAAAAATAATCAACAAAAAATAATTAAACATGTACAGTTTTATAAAAAAATATACCGAGACCATGCAGGATCAAAATATTTATCCGCTTTTTTCGCTATTGGTTTTTGTGGCATTTTTTGTTGGAGTGCTATGGTATGTTAAAGTCCTAGACAACAAAGAAGTGGAAGAAATTAAAAATTTACCATTAGAACAATAATACATCAAATAAAAACATTTCTTATGTTAAAAAATAAAAATACTTTTCTATTGTTAGTGGCTAGTATGCTTTCTGTAGCCTCATATGCACAGACAGCTGGTGTAGCAGCAACACCCGATACAACCAATTATATGCAATTACTAATGATGTCTGTAGCTGTTATATTAGTAATCGTTGTATGGGTATTAGCTAATGTGCTGCTAATGGTATCAAAAAAAGCGGTTGATATGTCTAAATCTGCTCCTAAAGTAATGATGATTTTCGTAGTAGTGATGGGCTCTATGTTTGCCACCAAAGGTGTTGCGCAAACAACGGCGGCCGTTGCAGATACTGCAACTAAATCAGTGACTAAAGATTATTATGGGGGATTATCTTATAATACCTTTTGGACAATGTCTACAGTTATTTTATTAGAGTTGCTGGTTGTTTTCTTATTGGTTTTATTTATTAGAAATATTTTTCGTGCTATTCATCCCAAAGAGAAAGTATTAGTAGGGGGTAAAGTAGTAACTGATTCTTGGTTGCTTAAAACATGGCATACTTTAGACAAGCAATTTTTTACAAAGGCGGTTCCTTTGGATAAAGAAGCAGATTTACTGTTAGATCATGATTATGATGGCATAAAGGAATTAGACAATGCATTGCCACCATGGTGGAAGTATGGTTTTTATATCACTATTGTAGTGGCGATATTTTATTTATTAAAATTTGAAGTATGGCATACAGGAATGAATCCTACAGAGGAATATAATGCAGAAATGACTGCAGCAAAAGTACAAACAGATGCTTATTTGGCTTCCGCTAAAGAGAATGTAGATGAGAATACAGTGATTCAGTTAGATGCAGTAGGTGCTTCAGCAGGGAAGGTCTTATTTGCAAAAACCTGTGTGCCTTGTCATTTAGCAGAAGGTCAAGGCTTAGTAGGTCCCAACTTAACCGATGATTATTGGATACATGGAGGGGGTATAAAAGATATATTTAAAACTATTAAATATGGTTATCCTGATAAAGGCATGCAATCATGGCAAACCACTTATTCCCCAATACAAATGCAACAGCTAGCTACTTATATAAGAACATTAAGAGGAACCAATCCTCCTAACCCAAAAGCGCCACAAGGAGATTTGTATAAAGAAGTAGTCGCATCAACGGATACTGCTGCAACAAAAAAATAAATGACACCACAAAATAAAATTGATTCTGAGAGTATTTCAAATTTTAAAAAGGATTTGTTGGATCAAACATTCAGGGATTCGGTATCGACAATAAGTAAAGAAGGGAATAGAAATTATGTAAATCCGCAAAAGCCATCTGGCAAGTTATATAATCTAAGATCATACTTTAGTTATTTCTATTTGATTTTGTTTTTTACTTTGCCATTTATAAAAGTAGAGGGAGAGCCGGTATTTTTATTTAATGTGTTGGAGCGGAAATTCATATTTTTTAGTAAAATTTTCTGGCCACAAGATTTTTTTATTTTCGCCATTGGCTTATTGACTTTTATTGTTTTTGTAATTCTGTTTACGGTAGGGTTTGGGCGTATTTGGTGTGGTTGGGCATGTCCTCAAACCATTTTCATGGAAATGGTTTTTAGAAAAATCGAATTTTTTATAGACGGAGATTCTCATCAGCAAAAGAAGTTAAAGGCAATGCCTTGGAATACCGAAAAGTTATTAAAGAGAGGTGCCAAGATTATTGTATTTTTTTTATTATCCTTTTTAATAGCCAATTTTTTTCTAGGCTATATCATTGGCATTGATGAAGTAGGGGTGTTGGTAAAAGAAGGCATATTTGTACATTTTGGAACTTTTAGCGCATTGGTAATTTTTACTTTGGTTTTTTTCTTTGTCTATTATTGGTTTAGAGAGCAAGCTTGTATTATTGTTTGTCCTTATGGAAGATTACAAGGGGTATTATTAGATCGTAATTCCATTTTGGTGGCTTATGATTATGTAAGAGGCGAGCCAAGAGGCAAATTGTCGGACATAGCAAATGACAAAGGAGATTGTGTTAATTGTCATGCCTGTGTGCGGGTTTGTCCAACTGGCATTGACATTAGAAATGGGACGCAATTAGAATGTGTTAACTGTACTGCTTGTATTGATGCTTGCGATGAAATTATGGACCATATCAATAAACCTAAAGGTTTAATAAGATATGCCTCTGAAAATGGAATTGCAAGTAAACAAAAAATGACCTATTCCTGGAGGTTGAAGTTGTATACCATCGTTTTATTATTGCTATTAAGTTTTCTTGCGATTTTATTAATTACAAGAGCAGATATAGCTGCAAGAATTTTAAGAACACCAGGTCAGACCTATCAATTATTAGACCATCATAAGATTAGTAATTTGTACAATATCAAATTGGTGAATAAAACCAGGAAGAACATTCATTTAGATATCAAATTAGAAAATATAGAAGGCGAAATAAAGTTAATAGGGCCTGTTGATGTAGCAAAGGAATCTTATTTTCAAACTAGTTTTTTTATTACATTGAAAAATGAACAATTAAAACAAAGAAAAACAAAAATTAGAATAGGTCTTTATGAAAACGGTCATAAAATGGATGATTTAACTGCAGTTTTCTTAGGACCTTCTATTTAAAATTATATAGTATGAAACTAAATTGGGGGCATAGCATTATTATTGTTTATGTGATTTTTGTAGCAGGTATTTTATTACTTTCTTTTAAATCTTCTCAGCAAAAATTTGACTTAGTGCAAACGGATTATTATGGTGCAGAACTAAAATATCAAGAAGTAATAGATGCCACTCAAAGGGCAAAAGCTATTGGAGGGGAATTGCAAGTTGAAACAAAGGGAAATTATCTGCATGTAATACTTCCTCAGCAGTTGCAAAATTCGATTTCAAAGGCGTCTATTCAAATGTATTGTATAGCAGACGAAAAAGGGGATTTAAAAAAAGAGATAGTGGCACAAAATGGAATTTTTGATATTGAAGTATTGAGCACTATGAAAGGAAATTATACTTTAAAGTTAACTATTGAAAATAGTGGAACAGCCTATTATTTTGAAAAAAAGATAATGTTGTAAAATAATATAATTGTATGTGGGTTAAACATGTTTTTGAGATTGGTTTTTTGATGGGGCTTATAGGAAGCATTCATTGTATTGGCATGTGCGGACCTTTGGTAATGGCGCTTCCTATTGCTCATCAAAATAATTTTCAAAAATGGAGGTCACTTATTTTATATCATTTTGGTAAAATTAGTAGTTATGCTATATTAGGTGTTTTGCTTGGACTGTTTGGAAGTCAGTTGCCATTATATGGTGTACAAGAAAATTTGTCTATTGTAATGGGCTCCATTATGTTATTGTATGTATTGTATGTATTTGTAATTAAAGCAAACTGGTCGCCCTCTATCATACATTTTAATAGGGTCTATAATTTTATTATCAAAAAAATGGGGTTGCTTTTTAAAAGTAAAAATAAGACTGCCTTTTATTTCATTGGTTTTTTAAATGGTTTGCTTCCATGTGGTATGGTATATGTGGCATTGACATCTGCCCTTGCTACACAGAGCGTAGTAAAAGGCGGATTCATAATGGCTTTTTTTGGATTGGGGACGCTGCCTGCCTTACTTATGGTAGCAATAGGGGGACAGTATTTTGGCAGATCGGTAAGGCTTCGATTGCAGGGCTTATTACCAGTTTTTATTTTTAGTATGGGGGTGTTGTTAATACTCAGGGGGTTAAATCTAGGGATACCTTATGTAAGTCCTCAAGCAGGTATTGGAACCACTGTAATCCCCTGTCATAAATAAGGAGTAATGAATAAAGAATTTATAACACAAGAAGTAGAGTCTTTGATTAGATCCTTGGAATTTATCCAAGAGGAGCAGGCATTTATTAAGAGAAAGCTAAGTAGTTTATTAGAGAACTTAGTAATGAACGATTTTATTGTTTGGGCGGAAGAATTACAACTTCAGATATTGAATAGAGAGGCTGCTGTAAAACTTTTATTAATAGATATATTGGTTTTGAAGAAAGGGATTAAGGCTTCGAAGTCTGCTAATAATTTAGTGGAATCGAAATTGGTAGCAGCGTATAAAAAATATAAACTTCAGGTAGTTTATTTAGAAAATGAATTTATAGCATGGAAAAGCGATGTGAATGAAAGGTTTGAAGCAGCGCTTTATTAAGTATGATTTTTTTAGTTAAAAAGATTTGCCAATTTCTTTTCTTCCAATATGGTAATTTTACCTTCTTTAATTTCAATTAATTTTTCCGATTTAAAGTCACTCAAAGTTCTAATTAAACTTTCGGTAGCAGTACCAGCAATATTGGATAAATCTTCTCTAGAAATAGAGATAGAGAAAGGGCCGGTTTCTGTATCCTTAGCATATTTCTTTTTTAAAGTAAGCAAGGTGTCAGCTACTCTTTTACGTAAGCTATGATAAGCAAGCGCTACCAATTGTTGTTCTTTTTCAGCAATATTATTTGCTAGAAGCTTAATTACTTTTAAAGCTACTTCTTGGTTATGGGTAAGTAAATGTTCGAATTCTTTTCTAGGAATAACTCTTATAGAAGATTCTTCTAAAGTTTCTGCAAACTCTTCGTACACTGCATTCTCAATTAAAGGAATATGCCCAAAAAAATCTCCAGCAGATAATAATCCAATAATTAATTCTTTACCACCATCACTTGTCTTATATACTTTAATCTTACCAGATTCTATGTAATATAATTTATTGGGGTGTTGTCCTTCGGAGTAAATAACTTGTTTTTTCTTGTAATCAATGATGTCATGACTTTCAAGGGCTTTGTGCATTTCATCTTTGTTCCCTAATTCTGAGATAATTTGATACCAAGCTTCTATTCCTCTGCCGCCTGCATTTTGCTGTATTTTAATTTTTTCAATTCTAGCTCTTATGGCATTAATTAATTCCGAATCAGAGAAAGGTTTTGTGATATAATCATCAGCACCCATTTCCATTCCTTTTCTAAGGTCATTTCTTTCGCTTTTAGCACTTAAGAAAATAAAAGGAATATGTTGTAAGGCTTCATTTTTACTAATAATTTGATATACCCCATATCCATCTAAAACTGGCATCATGATATCACAAACAATTAGGTCTGGAGGGTTTGCCATTGCTTTTTCAACGCCTATCTTGCCATTTTCGGCAGTAAACACTTCGTAATTTGCTAATGTTAAAATTTCGGCAGTATTTTCTCTAAGTGCTTCGTTGTCTTCAATTAATAGAATCTTTTCCATATGTATTTTTTATTCAAAGTCTTTTTTAAGTAGACTAGGTAAGTTAATAATAAATGTACTACCATTTTCAAATTCACTATGGTAATTTATAGTACCATTTAATAACTCAATATATCTTCCCACAATATGAAGTCCTAAGCCGGTGCCTTGTATATTGGTTACGTTGGTTGCTCTAAAGAAGCGTTCAAAAAGATGAATTTGATCAATAGCAGGAATGCCAATTCCTTTATCTGTTATAGTAATGTTAGTAGTTGTGGTGGTTACTTCCGTATCAATTAAAATAATGGCATTATCGGGTGAAAATTTTATTGCGTTTGAAAGCAAATTTATCATGATATGCTTTAATAAATTACTATCGGTATAGGTATTATTATTGCCTAGGTGATTGAATTTAAATATTTGCCCAGGTTTCAATAAGACCGACATTTCATTATTGATAGATTGCATAAATTCCACTAAGTCAAACACTTCTTGTTTCATATCTACTTTACCTTCTTCAATTCTGCCTAGTGATAAAAATTCATTTAAAATATCAGTGAGCGTTTTAACGGAAGATTTAATTCGATCAATATGTTTATCTCTTTTAGATTGATCTTCAGTGGTGGTATACTTGGAAAGCAGTGATATAGAGGATAAAATTGTACTCAAGGGCGTTCTAAATTCGTGTGAAGCCATAGAAACGAATCTTGATTTTAAATCGTTTACTTCCTTTTCTTTTTCTAGAGAAAGTGTTAATTCATTTTTTGATGCTTCTAAGGCAGTCAAAGTATTTTGAAGTTCATTGGTTCTTTTGGTAACGGTAATTTCTAAATTTGCGTTTAGCTTTTTCATTTCCTCATTCACCTTTTCCATTTCATCCTGCTGCGCTATAATTTTTTCTTCATTAAGCTTTCTCTTGGTAATGTCTGCTATAAAAGCAATGGCAAATTTCTCATCGCCAGTTGTAAAGTGCCCCAGGCTAATTTCAACAGGGAATTCTGTTCCATCACTTCTTAATGCAGATAAAGTCATTCCTAAACCCATTGACCTTGCATTAGGTTTCTCTATATAGCTATTTCTATAGCCAACATGTTTAGTATGATGTCTTTGTGGAATTAGCTTTTCTAATGGCTCACCAATTAGGCTGTTTTCTACGTACCCAAATAAGTTATTGGCAAAACTATTTGCCATTGATATTTGGCCTTTTCCATCTACTACAATAATGGCCATAGAAGCTGAATTGAATAAAGCTTCAAATCGGTTATCAATGTTAGAGGTAATAGGGGCTTGGTTTTGCATGCAGTTCGCGGCGAAATTATTCTTTACAAAGTTAACCTTTTTAAGTCCTATTTGTTTAAATGATACAATTATATTATGTGTAAATGCTTAACAAAATAGAACGAATGGTAGGCTCCGATTGTATGCAAGTTTTACTTTCTTAAAATAAATGTGCAATTATCTGCAAAGTTTGTGTCCTTATTCAAATTATGAAAATAAATATATAAAATAAAATGTAAAAAATTTAAATAAAAACT